>NZ_KV830197.1:41951-91811 GCF_001836705.1 Neisseria sp. HMSC061B04 | reverse complement strand
TTATTTTTCTAAAAACACCTCAAATCTTCCCTATTCGCTTCCAAAATCCAACCCAGTTCAATACTAAGGCCGTCTGAAAATCATATTTCAGACGGCCTTTTTGTATGGTTTCTATTTATCCAATACGATGCAGGATAATTTCTAAGACAAATTTACTGCCTATATAGGCAAAAATCAGACTGACAAATCCGACAATAGTCCAAACTGCGGCTTTTTTACCTCGCCATGCGGTCATGCTGTGTTTCAACAATAATGCGCCATAAATCAGCCACGACATAATACTGAAGATGGTTTTATGCGTGAAGGTCATGGGTTTGCCGAAAACGGCTTCTGCAAAAAACGTACCGCTGATAACGGAATAGGTCAATAAAATGAAACCTGCCCAAATACCTTGGAACATGAGTTTCTCCAAACTCAATAAAGGCGGCAAAAAGCTGACTAATGCGGAAAAACGGCGTTTGTGCAAATTACGGTTGATTAAAAGGATAAGGATAGCAAATAAGGTAACGATGCCAAACAATCCGTATGCGAGCAATGATGATGCAATGTGCGACAGCGGCAATAAGTCTACGATTTGACGGCCTGTGAAATCTCCCGGGAAAAGGAAACCCAGCAATAAGGTCAATGCGGCACAGGGATACAATAAGAGTTGCACACCGCGCAGACAATAAAAGAAGCTGCCCAAGCAGTACATCATCAGCATCAGCCAGACTATCAGGCTGAGCGAATAACCGAAACCGGTAATCAATACCCTATCCTGCAATACTGGAAACATCAATGCTGCGCCATGTACCAATAATGCGCCACTCAAAATCAGCAGCTCGGTTTTCAGCGGGTAAGATTTATTATTGTGCTTTTTATGTTGCAACCAGGAAAATACGCCCAATCCGGCATACACCAGCATCAGGCAGATTAAGACTATCGGCATAAATATCTTTCTCAATAGATACTATGAACACTTGACGTACGGCCGGCAGGGTTTCAGACGGCCTGTGCTTGTTTGTGTTCTTGAAGCATAACTTCGGACTATCGTGTAAAATAATCCCAATTTTATTTTAACAAAGAATGCCCTGTATTGGGCAGCTATTCTCATTATCAAGGATAAGTATGTTAGACAACCTGACCAACCGCTTCAGCAAGGTACTTAAAAATATTCGCGGCCAATCAACGCTGACCGAAGACAATATTAAAGAAGCCTTGCGCGAGGTTCGTCTTGCCCTGCTGGAAGCCGACGTTGCATTGCCCGTCGTTAAAGAATTCGTCAACACAGTCAAAGAACAGGCCCTCGGTCAAGAAGTCGTCGGCAGCCTGACGCCTGACCAAGCCTTTATCGGCGTGGTTAACCAAGCCTTGATCGAACTGATGGGCAAGGAAAACAAAACGCTGGATTTGTCGGTTTCACCGCCTGCCATCGTTTTGATGGCCGGTTTGCAGGGTGCCGGTAAGACAACAACCGTCGGCAAACTCGCCCGCCTGCTGAAAAACGATCAGAAGAAAAAAGTTTTGGTGGTATCCGCCGACGTTTACCGCCCTGCCGCGATTGAACAGCTGCGTCTGTTGGCCGAACAGGTCGGTGTGGACTTTTTCCCGTCCGATACCAACCAAAAACCGGTTGAGATTGCGACTGCCGCCGTTGATTACGCCAAAAAACATTTTTACGATGTATTGATGGTCGATACCGCCGGCCGTTTGGCAATCGATGAAGAGATGATGAACGAAATCAAAGCGCTTCATGCTGCGGTCAACCCGGTTGAAACTTTGTTCGTCATCGATGCCATGCTGGGTCAGGATGCGGTGAACACTGCTCAGGCATTTAATGAAGCCCTACCGCTGACCGGCGTCGTATTGACCAAGATGGACGGCGATTCTCGCGGCGGTGCAGCATTGTCCGTACGCCATGTAACCGGCAAACCGATTAAATTTATCGGTGTCGGCGAGAAAATCAACGGCCTCGAACCTTTCCACCCCGACCGTCTTGCCAGCCGTATCCTCGGCATGGGCGACGTATTGACCCTGATTGAAGACGTTCAAAAAGGTATTGATGAAGAAGCCGCTGCCAAAATGGCGAAAAAGCTGCAAAAAGGCAAAGGCTTCGACCTCAACGACTTTAAAGAACAAATCCAGCAGATGCGCAATATGGGCGGCTTGGAAAACCTGATGTCGAAAATGCCGGGCGAACTGGGTCAAATATCGAAACAAATCCCCGAAGGCACAGCCGAAAAAGCGATGGGCAAAGTGGAAGCCATCATTAACTCGATGACCCCTAAAGAACGCGCCAACCCCGCCCTGCTCAAAGCCAGCCGCAAACGCCGTATTGCAATGGGTGCGGGTACGACCGTGCAGGAAGTGAACAAATTGCTCAAACAGTTTGAACAAATGCAACAAATGATGAAAATGTTCAGCGGCAACGGCTTGGGCAAACTGATGCGCTTGGCCAAAGGCATGAAGGGAATGAAAGGCATGTTCCCGGGTTTGTAAGCTAATTTGACAGAAAACGCCGTCTGAAAAGTTTCAGACGGCGTTTTGGTTTTGTATTCAGATTTAAAACCAGAAGGCTTTAAGCAACCATCTATTCTATAAATCCTAAATATAAAAGGCCGTCTGAAATCCTATTTTCAGACGGCCTTTACTTATTCAGCCTTCAACTTATTGCGGTTTTTTCTGCTCTTCGCGTACTTTGTCCACCAGTTGGTCAATCGTGGTCATGCCGGACTGCCAGTCTTTAAATTCGACTTGGTATTTGCCGCCGACGATCACGGTCGGTGTGCCGCTGATTTGGAATTTATTGGTCAATTCTTCCATTTGAGCCGCACGCGCTTGGCTTTCAGGCGCTTCAAATGCAGCCAATACTTTTTTGCCGTCAAACGCGGTTTGCTCGGACAACCATTTTTTCAGGGTATCGGTATCGGCCAAGTTGATTTTTTGGTTAACCATCGCATCGAAAATATGGCTGTTGGCTTTATCTGACTCACCGGCCATTTCCACTGCGGCCGCCAAACGTGCCAAAGGTTTCATTTCATCACCCCACACAACATGCTCCCGGCGCATATAGGTATCATCTTTAAACGTTTTGATGTGCTCGCTCAAAACCGGCTCCAAATGGGCGCAATGCGGGCAGAAGTAGCCGAAGAATTCCAATACTTCGATTTTGCCGGCCTGCTGTTGCGGAATCGGGTTGGATAAGACGGTGTAATTGACACCTTCGGTCAATGTGGCAGGGGCTGCCGGGGCGGATGTGCTGCTTTGGGCGCTGTCTGCCGGAACACTGGTTTCCGCCTGTTTGCCGCAAGCGGCCAATGCCAACAGGGTCAATGAAGTCAAGGCTAAGGTTTTCAGTTTCATAGGTATCTCTTTACATTCAAATTAATGGGCGGATTTTATGGCATTTTGTTGGAGGTGTGTTCGATTTGAGTGAAAAAATGTGTTTAGTTTTATTTCAACCTTTATAAAGGCCGTCTGAAATATGGCTTAGATCATAGCCTTATTTTCAGACGGCCTTTGCCTGATTTCATCAGAAACGGTAATTTACCCGGGCGGTATAGCCGCGCGGATTACCCGGCATGGCGTCCGAACGCCAATATTTTTGATTGAGCAGATTGGCTGCGGCAAAGGTAACGTTGACGTTTTTATGGTTCCAGCCGAGCATGGCATCAACTCGGGCAAAGCCGGGAAGCGTGGTGACTTCTTTGTTTCTTGAATCGTAGCCGTAGCGTTTGCCCGTACCGGTTACGCCGATTTCGCCGTAGAGGTTTTCGGTCGGCGTGTAACGGAAGAACAGGTTGCCGGTAACGTTGCTGGTGTTGTCCAAATGGATGCCCACTCGGTCGGGATTTTCCTTGTCTTCAACCACTTTTGCCTGCATCACGCCCAACGATCCGCGCAGATAGAGTTTTTTGGGGATGATTTGTCCGATGGCGGACAGTTCCAAGCCGCGCGAACGGTGTTTGCCGCCGACAGCCCAAGTGTAGGGATCATTTTGCGCGTCGGGACGGTAGCGGATATTGAAGCGTTCGATTTGGTAGGCGGACAATGTAGTGCTGAGGCGGTCGTCCAGCCAACTGCTTTTCACGCCGGTTTCGTATTGGCGGGTGTACTCGGGATCGGCGTTGAACACGGCGGAAGACGAAGTGTCGATGCTCAAATAGCCACTGCGTCCACCATAAGGTGCAAAGCCTTTGTTATATGAGGCGTAGAGCGTGTGGGCAGGCGTTACGTTCCACACTGCGCCGATATTGGGGCTGAACGAATGGCCGCTGTATTGGCGGCTGCTGCCGGTGAGTTTGTTTTCGGAATTAAAGGTGTACTTATCGTAACGGCCGCCGAGGACGAATTTGAGGTCGGGCGTGGCGGAGAAGATATTTTGCACGAAGATGCCGTAGGAGTCGGCTTTGTGGCGGTTTTGGGTGAGGACGGGTTGCAGCCTGCCCGAAGCCGGCCAGCTTGCGCGGTCGTAGGGGTCGATGGAGGCGGAGAAGGAGCGGCTGTAACCCAATGTCGGGTTGCGGTGTTCGCGGCTGTAGTCCATGCCTACGGTCAGGTGGTTTTCAAAACGGCCGATGTTGTAGTTGCCATTGAGCGTGAAATTGGACGACAGGGTTTTGTTGTCGGTCTGCTGCCAAGCGTAATTGCGTTTGATTAAGCTGCCGTTTTCGCTGCCTGCATAGAAATGGTCGAAATCCTGCGCCGCCGTGCGGTGGGCGAGCTGCCATTGGGCGCGCCATTTGTCGTTGAAGGCGTATTCGAGGTCGGAACGCCAGACTTGCAGCTTGTCTTTGACAAAATCGTTCGGGTGGGCGAAACCCATGCGGTAAGGCAGTCCGAAGCGGTCGTACACGGACTTGGTCGGACTGCGGTCGGGCGTGCGCTCCACATTGTCGTAGGTGTATTGTCCCGTCCACTTCAAGCCGTTGTCGAGTTTGATGGTAATGCTGGGCGAAACCATGACGTTTTTGCTGTCTATGCCGCTGCGGAACGAATTGGCGCGCCCGACTTCGCCGGTGAGGCGGATGGCGACGTTTTTATTCAGCACTTCGTTGATGTCCATATTCAGGCTGCGGTTTGCCCACGAGCCGTAAACCGCACCGATGTTGCGGCTTTGTTTGAAGTTGGCGTATTTGCTGACCATATTGATGACGCCGCCGCCGTTGGTGCGGCCGTAAAGCACGGAAGACGGGCCTTTCAGGATTTCTACGCGCTCGATGTTGGCGGTACTGCGGCGGACCTGTCCGCTCTCGCGCACGCCGTCGCGGTAAATATCGGAGGCGTCGGCTTGAAAACCGCGCAGGAAAATGCTTTCGCCGCGCATATCGTAGGCAGCGTCGATGCCGGCGTTGCCTTCGAGGATGGAACTCAAATCGTTCGTGCCGTAGTTTTTGTTTTTCTGGATGTTGAGCGTATCGATGGTTTGTGGCGTTTCTTTGATGAGCTGTCCGTTGCGGGTAACGGCGGCTTCGTCGTAGTTGATGTAGCCTTTGAGTACGCTGGTGTCGGACTGTCCGACCACGGAAACGGTAGGCAGCGTGGCGGTGTAATGTTCACCATTATCCTGCGTATCGGCGGCAGCAACAGGGAAGGAAGCGATAATCAGCGTGGGTAATAAAGCCAAATGAAATGGTATTTGCATTTTTATACTCAATTTAACGAAACAACCGAATTATATTGCTTCATAAAAGAAATGAGAATAGTTTCTTTTAATTATATTTAACATGATATTTGTAAACAAAGGCCGTCTGAAACACATATCGGTTTCAGACGGCCTTTGTTTATTAATAGACATTTCTAAACTACTTACTCAACAGCATTTCCTGCATCAGCTTCATGCCCCATTGCCAGCCGCTGAGCGCGCCGTTTAACCGGCCGGAATGCGGCGATTGAAGCAGGCGCGCCTGCCAGCGGTCGGCCTGTTCTTGCGCCCAATTCCTTGGCGTACCATTTGCTTCGGCGATGACCAACGCCGTACGGCAAGGGCAGCGGACGCGTTGGAACGTATGGATTTCGTCTTCGGGAAAAGCTTCGGGACGCGGCGAGACCAAAATAATATTGGTCAGGCGTTTTTGCGTCAGGATGTCGGCTTGGTACAGCCATGCCAAAAATGCGGACACACCAACACCATGAGCCACGACGGCAATATTTTTGCTGACAATATGCTCAAATGCCGTCTGAATGGCGTGTTGCCATTCGGAAACGGTTTGCCGACCATCGGCTTCGGCGGTTTGAACAATCGGATAGCTGACCGCCCAGCGGTCTATCCACATTTCCGCTTCATCCGCATCGCGTATCAGAAACAGTGCCATTTCTTCGAGTTCGAAGCTCTGCATTTCAGACGGCCTATTTGAGCAAGTCGTTGAGTGTAAATGCGATCAACAAGGCGGCTGGCACGCTGAGGATGGCACAAGTCGCCAGACACAGTACGATGTTGGCAATCAGCCGCCAGCCCTTCCAAGCAAAGCATTTAGCCGCAATCAGCAGGCAAGGCAGTGAAAACAGCAGCCACACCAACGCCCATGTCGGATTGGCCTTGGTCGGCGCAACCCAGCCGGACATCCGCGCCAGCATGAATATTGCCCACACCAGCATAGGCAGCACAAATGCCGCCACAACCCAAACCGCACCTACGCCGGTTTTACTGTTTATATTCCAGTCGTACTTACCAAAAAACTTATTCGGCAACATAGTCATACTCCACAACTAAAGGGGCGTGATCCGAGAATTTTTCATCTTTATAAACATGTGCGGAAACGGCTTTGGCGGCCAGCTCCGGCGTAACCATCTGATAATCGATGCGCCACCCGACATCTTTCGCATACGCTTGTCCGCGGTTGCTCCACCAGGTATAGCCCGGCACATCGGGATAAAGTGTGCGCCACATATCCGTCCAGCCGAGCTTGTGGATGACTTTGCCTATCCATTCGCGCTCTTCAGGCAGGAAACCCGAATTTTTCTGATTGCCCTTCCAGTTTTTCAAGTCGATGTTTTGGTGGGCAATATTCCAGTCGCCGCAGACGACGATATCGCGCCCTTCGTTTTTCATGGCTTCGAGCATGGGATAGAACGCATCCAAAAAGCGGTATTTCACTTGTTGGCGCTCTTCCGCGCTGCTGCCGCTGGGCAGATACAGCGAAATTACCGACAACTTGCCGAAATCGCAACGGACAAAACGGCCTTCCTTGTCAAATTCTTCAATGCCCATGCCGATTTGCACATTGTCGGGTTTGCGTTTGCTGTACACCGCCACGCCGCTGTAACCGCGCTTTTCGGCGCAATGCCAGTAGCCGTGCATACCGTGCGGATTTTTCATATCGTCCGACAGATCGGCTTCTTGAGCTTTCAGTTCCTGCACGCAGACAATGTCCGCGCCCGATGCGGCGATGTATTCGTAAAAACCTTTTTTATAGGCGGAGCGGATGCCGTTGACGTTGGCAGAGATGATTTTCAACATAAGATTTGAGTGATTTTTAAAAACGGATAATAGGATTGAAGTTTTCAGACGGCCTGCAAGTCATAAACAAATACTTTGGAATTGCGGCCGTTGGCATTGTATTCCTGCCGGCGTTCGGCAGGCAGGTCATCGGCTGAGGCCGTCTGAAAGCCCCGTTCGACAAACCATTCGCCCGTGTGCGTGGATAAGGCGAAAAGCGTTTTGATATTTAAGGCGCGCGCTTTTTGGAATAAATGTTCCAACAGCAGTTCGCCGTAGCCGCCGTCGCGCGCTTCGGGCGACACCACCAGGCAGGCCAATTCACCGCAGTCCGGCTCGGCAAAGGTTTTCAGCGCCACGCAGCCGTAAATGTTTTGATCGTGTTCCAATACGGAAAAACTGGAAATATGGTTTTCCAAATACTCGCGGCTGCGGTGTAATAAGATGCCTTGTTCCGCCAACGGACGGATTAAGGCGATGATGTGCGGAATGTCGTCGCTGCGTGCCTGACGGATGGAAACAAACGGCTCACGGGCAATAGACGTACCGCTGCCCTCGCGGGTAAACAGCTCGCGCAACAGGCTGCCGTCTTCGCGGCCGTTGAGAATCTGCACCCGCGATACGCCGTTTTCCAGTGCGCACACTGCTGCATGGAGCAAATCAACCGGCACATCGGGATTGCCGCGCACCAATTCCTGCACTTCGCTGACAGACAACGTATTGGCCAACGAGCCGTCGGCACGGCGGATACCGGCTTCTTCGGTCAGGAAAACCAGCTTCTCCGCCTGCAAAGCCATGGCCACTTCCTGCGCGGTTTCGCACATACTCAGATTGAAGGTTTTGCCGCTGTACGAATGCCCCAAAGGGCTGATCAGCACCACCGTGCCACTATCCAAGCGCAAACGGATTTCTTCCGCGTCGATTTTGCGGACGGTACCGGTATAGCCCATGTCCACGCCGTCGATAACGCCCAACGGACGGGCGGTAATAAAGTTGCCGCACGCGATAACCGGCGGCTTGCTCCGTTGCTGTGCAGATACGCTGCTGAACAAGGCGGCTTCCACATCGCTGCGGATAATCCCCGCCACCTGCTTCACTTCCATCAAAGTCGCTTCATCGGTAATCCGTCGGCTGCCACTGTATTTCGGAACAAAATTCCGACCCGAAGCCAATTTGTCGAGCAAATGCCGCGAACCGTGCACCAAGACCAAACGCAAGCCCAAGCTGGCCAACAGATTCAAATCTGCGGCCAAACGGATCAGGGTTTCGCCTTCCAACAAGCTGTCGGTCACGCCGACCACCATGGTTTTGCCGCGCAAATATTGAATATAGGGTGCGGCTTCGCGAAAGCTGGCAACAAAATGGGCGATGTTACTCATAGCAAGGCAAGATAAAAGAGTTGCATAATCAAAACCGTCAGCGCAATCAGCGATGCCAACGTCCAGTTGAAACCATCCTTGCGCGTTTTGACCGCCTCCTGGCCTTCCGCTTTGGATTCTTCCTTGAGCGCGCTGTTGAGCAAATCGGAAATTTCTTTGCGCGAAAGTTTGGAATGCTTGAGGATTTGCGCGCCGATGTTATGCACGAGGCGCACATCCGTTACCGCCACAGGCAGATGGGCCGGATCGGCCGGCAGGTTGCCCGACAGATAATCCTTGGCCTTAAACATCCCCGAACAACGCGTGCAGACCACGAAACCCTGCGCCACGTTCAACTGGGCATCTTTCACCCAATGCGGCGTTTTACAATGAGGACAAGAACAAGCAGGCATGAGTATTTTCCGTAAGTGTATTGAATCAAAAATATATTTTAGCCAATGTTTCAGGCCGTCTGAAAACTGTTTCAGACGACCTGAGCATGATGTTATGGTTTAAACCGCGCCGTAACGTTCGCGATAAGCTTTAACCGGCTCAAAGAAGCCGCCAAATTCGGCATTGTTTTGCAAGAGCGTGAACAAGTCGTTCAAGTTGGCAATCGAAACCACCGGCAGGCCGTATTGTTTTTCCACTTCCTGTACCGCCGACAATTCTCCCGTGCCTTTTTCCATGCGGTCGAGCGCAATGGCCACTGCGGCAGGCGTTGCGCCTTCGGCCTCAATCAGTTTGACCGACTCGCGCACGGATGTACCGGCGGAAATCACATCATCGATAATCAGCACGCGGCCTTTCAAAGGCGCACCCACCAACACACCGCCCTCGCCGTGGTCTTTGGCTTCTTTGCGGTTGTAGGCAAACGGTACGTTTACGCCTTTCTCCGCCAACATCATCGCTGTTGCCGCCGCCAAAATAATGCCTTTATAGGCTGGGCCGAACAGCATATCGAACTTCACGCCGCTGGCAATAATGGCCTCGGCGTAAAACTTCGCCAGCTGCAAAGTCGATGCGCCGTCATTGAACAAACCGGCATTGAAAAAATAAGGCGACTGACGGCCGGCCTTGGTCGTAAATTCGCCAAATTTCAACACGTTTTGTGCCAAAGCGAATTTGAGGAAGTCTTGACGGAAATCGGACATTTGGGTTCTCCCGAAAGATGTTGATTTATCAAAGAAACGATTATAAAGGATTCATGCGGAAAAATCAGGCCGTCTGAAAAACGGGTTCGCCCCGCTTTTAACCGACTTGCCCTATTCCTTTTCAAACCGACAAGGCGGCATTACCGTCTTATCCCGGTAATCAAAACGGATTATTCCCGATGATAAGGATGGTTGTGCAAAATCGAAACGGCACGATAAAGCTGCTCGGTCAGCAAAACGCGCACCATGCCATGCGGCAGGGTCAGGCTGGAAAGGCGCATCATCATGTTTGCCTGCTGTTTCAAACGGTCGGTCATGCCGTCTGCGCCGCCGATAATAAAGCAAACGTGTTCGCCGTTTTGCTGCCAACTTTTCAAATGTTGCGCCAATTCGACCGAAGTCGGCGCTTTGCCGCGTTCGTCCAATACCACCCAAAATGCGCCCTGCGGTATGGCTTCCAGCAGGCGTTTTTCTTCAGCCGCCATGCCCTGAGCCGCATTCACACCCGCGCCGCGTTTTTCCGGCTTGATTTCTTTCAACGCATAATTGACATCGCGCCCGAAGCGTTTGGCGTACTCGCCGACGGCTTCATCGACCCAACGCGGCATTTTCGTGCCGACAGCCAAGACGGTGATATTCATGGGGTATCCTTTGTTATCGAATTGTCGGTTGGACATTATGGTCAAGCAAGTTCTCAACCTTTTCAAACCATGAGCCAATGCCCACACAACCGACTGAAAATAAAAGGCCGTCTGAAAGCCGAATGTATCCCGTTCGGCTGTTTCAGACGGCCTTTCAATGATTAGCAGTGAACCAGCGTACCTTCGTTTTCGCCGGTTACCACGCGTTTGAGCGAGCCTTCTTTAGCAATGCCGAAGACCACGATATTGAGTTTGCGTTCGCGGCAGAGGGCGAAGGCGGTGGCATCCATCACTTTGAGGTTTTTCAACAAGGCTTCGTCAAAAGTAATGGTTTCGTAGCGTGTTGCTGATGGATCTTTTTTCGGGTCTGCGGTGTACACGCCGTCGACGTTGGTGGCTTTGAGCATCACGTCGCAGTTCATTTCCGCACCGCGCAATGCGGCGGCAGTGTCGGTTGTGAAGAACGGATTACCGGTACCGGCAGCGAAAATCACGACTTTGCCTTCTTCCAAATATTGAATGGCTTTAGGACGGGCGTAAGTTTCAGCGATTTGCTGCATAGACAGTGCGGATTGTACGCGCGCTTTGATGCCCAAGGTTTCAAATGCGTCTTTGAGTGCCAAGGCGTTCATCACAGTTGCCATCATGCCCATGTAGTCGGCAGTGGCGCGGTCCATGCTGCCTGCTTGTGCAGATACGCCGCGGAAAATGTTACCGCCGCCGACAACGATACCGACTTGCACGCCCATTCTCACGATTTCGGCAATTTCGCCGACAGTTTGAACGATGGTATCGTGATTGATGCCGAATGGATCAGAGCCCATCAGGGATTCGCCGGAGAGTTTCAGTAATACGCGTTTGTATTTGATTTGCTGTGTCATGGGATACCTTGCTTTCTTGAATGTCGTCGGTCGGGGGGCGGGCCGTCTGAATTTTCAAACGGTCGGAATATTAATGATAGGGTGTGTCGGTTTATTATTGTTTTGGTTTTCAGACGGCCTGAATATTCGGCCGTCTTAAATTAGGTACCGTAAACGGTTTTCTCAAAAAAAAGCACCCTGATTCGTTTGGAATCCAGGTGCTTTCTTTTTCATAAATGCCTTACACTTTAGCAGCGGCAGCAACTTCAGCCGCGTAGTCAACAACGGCTTTCTCGATACCGTCGCCTACTTTATAGCGTACAAAGCTGATCACTTCAGTGCCGTTTTCTTTAGCGAATTGGGCAACAGTTTGGTCAGGGTTCATCACGAATGCTTGGCCGTTCAGAGTGATTTCAGCCAAGAATTTGCGGATACGGCCTTCAACCATTTTAGCGGCGATTTCGGCAGGTTTGCCGGAAGCAATGGCTTGCTCGGTGTAGATGTGGCGTTCTTTTTCGATGGTTTCGGCATCCACTTCGGCTTCAGATACGCATTGAGGTTTGGCGGCAACGATGTGCATACCGATTTTGCGTGCTACGTCTTCATAGCCTTTGTACTCAACCAATACGCCTTCGGTAGCCAAAGCACCGTGGATGTAGGCAACCAGTTGGTTGGCAGTGTCGATCACTTGGAAGCGGCGAACAGACATGTTTTCGCCCAATTTCGCGATGATGGCTTTACGTTCTGCTTCAACCAGTTCGCTCAGTTCTTCAACGGTAGCCGGTTTTTTCTCGGCAGCAGTTTTCGCAACGAAGTTGGCAAATTCTACGAAGCCCGCGTCTTTGGCAACGAAGTCGGTTTCGCAGTTTACTTCAACCAATGCGCCGACATTGCCGTTGATCGCATAAGCCAATACGCCTTCGGCAGCAGTACGGCCGGCCAGTTTACCGGCTTTCGCACCGGATTTAATACGCAGGATTTCTTCGGCTTTGTCGAAGTTGCCTTCGGCTTCAACCAAGGCTTTTTTGCATTCCATCATGCCCAAGCCGGTAGCGGCGCGCAGGTCGGCAACCATTTTTGCAGTAATTTCTGCCATTTTGAATCTCCTAGATTTTTGGGAACACGGCCATTTGCCGTGTTTGGAAATAGTGGCCGTCTGAAACGGATTTCAGAACGGGATTTGAGAAAAGGGGCATAACGCCCCTCTTCTGTGTACCGAATTACTCGGCAGCAGCTTCTTGGGCAGCAGCTACAGTTTCTTGCAGCGCTTGGTTTTTGCCTTCCAAAACTGCGTCGGCGATGCCGCGGCAGTACAGGCGGATGGCTTTGGCGGAGTCATCGTTACCAGGGATAACGTATTTCACGCCATCAGGGCTGTTGTTGGTATCGACTACGGCGATAACAGGGATGCCCAGTTTTTCAGCCTCAACCAGAGTACCTTTTTGGTAGCCGGTATCGATAACGAAAATCGCGTCAGGCAGGCCTTTCATGTTTTTGATACCGCCCAAAGAACGTTCCAGTTTTTCAACGTCGCGTTGCATTTCCAGAATTTCTTTTTTGTTGAAACCGCCTTCAGCAGCGTTTTCCAGGGCGGCAGTTTTTTCTTCCAGGCGTTTGATGGATTGCTTAACGGTTTTGTAGTTGGTCAGCATACCGCCCAACCAACGGTGATCAACGAAAGGCATACCGGCACGGGTAGCTTCTTCGCGGATGATGTCGCGGGCTTGGCGTTTGGTACCTACGAACAATACTGTACCTTTGTTGGCAACCAGACGGCGTACGGCTTCTTGCGCCTCTTGGAACATCGGCAGGGTTTTTTCCAAGTTTACGATATGGATTTTGTTGCGCGCACCGAAAATGTATTGAGCCATTTTCGGGTTCCAGAAACGGGTTTGGTGACCGAAGTGAACACCGGCTTCAATCATCTGACGCATAGTAATTTGAGACATGTTATTTCCTTGAAAGGGTTAAAGAGCACACATTCAATCGCATAGAACTTGATAGGCGGCGCCTATTGTCAAGCACCCTTCGGCGAAAGTGGGCATAAGTTTTAAAAAAATAAAAGCGTGTTTCCGAAATGGAAAACTGACGGATTATAGCGGATAAGAGGCCGTCTGAAAAGGGATTTTATACCTTCCCGTCCTGTTTTTCATCCGCCTGTACCGCCTTTGGGCGGGCCACCTCAAACTCCGCCTGCTCCTGCCGTTTCATCAGGCGGTTGCGGCGGCGGATGGTCACGACAAAGACCGTAAACACAGTGGGCAACACTGCCCAAAAAACCAAATAAATCAACGCGCGCGCAATACTCGGCTGCGCGGCGGAAAACATCACGGCAACAAAAAGATAGCCGATGGCGACAATGTGCCACATCGTGTGCGTCCTGTTTGAATGTTAACAAAATCGTTATAATCGCAACATTCTACCGCAATCCCGAAAGGCCGTCTGAAAATGAGGAATCCCGAAAAATCGGCACTACGCAAACAGTTCCGCCGCGCACGCGCCCAAATGAGCGCCGACGAGCGGAACGCCGCCACCGAAACCATCAACCGCCTGCTCAAGCCCTACATCAAAAAAGGACGGAAAATCGGCGTGTATTGGCCGATGGGCAAGGAATTGCGATTGGACGGCTTTGTCCGTGCCGCACAAAAGCGCGGCGCAAAACTCTACCTACCCTATATCGAACCGAACACGCGGCGGATGTGGTTCACCCCCTACCCTGCCGACGACGCCAAACAAGAACGCAAACGCGGCCGCGCCAAATTGCATGTCCCCCAATTCACCGGCAAAAAAATCCGCGTCCACCAACTCAGCCTGCTGCTGGTCCCCATCGTCGGCATCGACAAACGCGGCTACCGCCTCGGACAAGCCGGCGGCTATTACGACGCCACCCTCTCCGCCATGAAATACCGCCTGCAAACCCAAACCCTAGGCGTAGGCTTCGGCTGCCAACTGACCGACACCCTGCCGACCGAACCCCACGACATTCCCCTAAACGGCTTTGCCTCCGAGCTTGGCGTATTGAAATTCAGACGGCATCGATAGGACAATTATCGGTTTATTAAAATGATTAAAGGCCGTCTGAAAAATGGTTTTCAGACGGCCTTTGTGCAGCTGCATGAGTTCACCGCCGCACAAATCGTGTTGGTGTGGGAACTGGTGCAACGGGATTTCATAGTGCCGATCCCGGGGACGACCAAAAAACACCGCTTGGTGGAAAACTTCGGCGCACTGCAAATCCGCCTAGCTGCGGACGAATTGCACGCCATTAACCAAAAACTGGGCAAAATGGACATTGACAAGAGCTATTTTTAAGCCACCCAGTCAATGGTATTTGTCGATAAAAACTGTTACTCTTCACTAAGTTATTCATCACAACCGGAGGGCTTATGCCTGTTGGAGAGAAAAAAGTCGGGCTGCCCGAGCTGTTTTATGATTTGGTGTTTGTATATGCCTTATTCCGCACCACCGAGCTGGTGCACCACGCCGACGAAGCCGATTACGCCACGTTTCTGATTTCGCTGGTGATTCTGTTTACCGTTTGGTTATACCAGAGCATTTACATCAACCGCTTCGGCGACAACTCTTGGCGGGATCGGCTGTTTTTGTTTGCCGATATGTTTTTGCTGCTGTTTTTGTCCAATGCGGTGGGCAGCGACTGGCTGGCGAATTTTGTGCCGTTTAATCTTGCGCTGGGGCTACTGGTCGGCAATGTCTGCCTGCAATATCTGTTGCAGCTTGCTCGTCACGCTTCCCCCGAACAACGCCGCAGAATCAAGCTGGTGGCGGGGTTGCGCGGATTGACGGCGGCGACGGTGCTCGGTTCGCTGTTATTTCCCGCCAATATCGGGCAGTGGGTTGCGCTGGGCGGTTTCGGCTTGGGTTGGATTTTGCCTGCCTTTGTCCGCCACAAGCAACCTGCGGTGAATTTTCCGCATCTACTCGAACGCCTAAACGGGCTGGTGATTATTTTTTTCGGCGAAACCGTGATCGACATCGCCCCTTATTTCCACGTGGCGGAGTTTGAAATCGGTGCACTGCCCGTGAGTGTGATTCTGTTTGCGATGTTTACGGTTTATGTGATGCAGTTTTCCTATTTTATCGACGAACACAAAGCGCAAAACTCGGGCGCATTGCCCTCGTACAGCCATTATGCCGTACTGATCGGCATCGCTTTGGTAACGGTGGCACTGGCTTGGCTGCACCAAAACAGCACCGCTACCGCTGAGTCCGTCCGAATGCTGTGGCTCGGTTTGGGCGTGTTTTATCTCGGGGTTGCCGCCAACACGCCGTACAACAAGCCCGAACACCGCCGACCGCAACGGCTTTGGATTTTTCAGACGACCTTATTCGTTATCGGCGCAGGGCTGGCCGCCGTTTTACCGCCTCAGCCCCTTGTTATCTTAACCACAACGGCATTGATGACCGCTGCGATTGCCATGGCAACAGTGTATTTTGAACGCCGCAGCCGACAACTTTCACAAACAAACCAGTACCGTAGGTCGGATTCTTGAATTATTATGATCATGACGGCAAGTGTGCATTCTATTTTAATCTACATAAATATGTGTCGGTATTAAAAAAGGTCGTCTGAAACCTGATATTCGGTTTCAGACGACCTTTTCCTATCTGCGGGTAAGCCTACTTCGCTCCTTTAAACCCGCGTTTCAAATGCACCATCAGCAATGCGACGGCGGCAGGCGTGACGCCGGAAATACGGCTGGCTTGGCCGACGGTTTCAGGTTTGTGCTGGTTGAGCTTTTGCTGCACTTCTGCCGACAAACCTTTGACTTTGCTGTAATCAATATCCTCGGGCAGCTTTAAGGTTTCGATGTCGCGGCGGCTGTCGATTTCTTCGTTTTGGCGGTCGATATAGCCTTGGTATTTGACTTGGATTTCGACTTGCTCAATCACGCTGTCGGCAAGCATGGTCTCTGGTTGTGCGTCGGGCAGGGTCATCAGCACGGCGTAGTCGAGGTTCGGGCGGCGCAGGAGGTCGTGCAGGTTGGCTTCGCGGCTGAGTTTTTGGCCGAATACGCGCAGCTGCTCTTCTTCGGCGAGTTTTTGCGGTGTGTACCACGTTGTTTTCAATCGTTGGATTTCGCGTTCGATGGCTTCGCGTTTTTCGTTGAACATGCGCCATTGCTCTTCACCCACCAAGCCGATTTTGTAGCCGTCTTCGGTCAGGCGCATGTCGGCGTTGTCTTCCCTGAGTTGCAGGCGGTATTCGGCGCGGCTGGTGAACATGCGGTAGGGTTCGTTCACGCCTTTGGTGATGAGGTCGTCCACCAATACGCCGAGATAGGCTTGTTCGCGTCGCAACAGGAGCGGGTCTTGTTCGCGGACGTATTGCACGGCATTCGCTCCTGCGAGCAGGCCTTGTGCGGCGGCTTCTTCGTAGCCGGTCGTGCCGTTGATTTGTCCGGCGAAGAAAAGGCCTTGGATGGTTTTGGTTTCGAGGCTGGCTTTGAGGTTGCGCGGATCGAAATAGTCGTATTCGATGGCGTAGCCGGGGCGCAGGATATGGGCGTTTTCGAGGCCTTTCATGCTGCGCACGAGCGCGATTTGGATGTCGAACGGCAGGCTGGTAGAGATACCGTTAGGATAGTATTCGTTGGTGGTCAGCCCTTCGGGTTCGAGGAAAATCTGGTGGCTGTCTTTGTCGGCGAAGCGATTGATTTTGTCTTCGATAGACGGGCAGTAGCGCGGTCCGACGCCTTCGATTTTGCCGGTGAACATGGGGCTGCGGTCGAAGCCTGAGCGGATGATGTCGTGGGTTTGCAGGTTGGTATGCGTAATCCAGCAGGACACTTGGCGCGGGTGCATATCGGCGTTGCCGCGTACGGACATTACGGGAACGGGTGTGTCACCGGGCTGTTCGGTCAGTTGGGAGAAGTCAATCGTGCGTCCGTCAATACGCGGCGGCGTGCCGGTTTTCAGACGGCCTTGTGGCAGGTTCAATTCGCGCAAACGGCCGCCTAATGATTTGGCGGCGGGGTCGCCGGCGCGGCCGCCTTCGTAGTTTTCCAAACCAATGTGGATTTTGCCGGACAAAAATGTGCCAGCGGTCAACACAACGGCGCGTGCTTTAAACTCCACGCCCATCGCGGTAACCACGCCGCTGATGCGTTCGCCGTCAAGTGTGACGTCTTCGACGGCTTGTTGGAAAAGGTCGAGGTTTTCTTGATTTTCCAACATTTCGCGGATGGCAGCTTTATATAGGATACGGTCGGCCTGCGCGCGCGTGGCTCGCACTGCCGCGCCTTTGCTGGCGTTCAAGCGGCGGAACTGGATACCGGATTTATCGGTAGCCAGCGCCATTGCGCCGCCCAATGCATCGAGTTCGCGCACGAGGTGGCCTTTGCCGATGCCGCCGATGGAGGGATTGCACGACATTTGGCCGAGGGTTTCGATGTTGTGTGAGAGCAGCAGGGTTTGCGCACCCATGCGTGCGGCGGCAAGCGCGGCTTCGGTACCGGCATGGCCGCCACCGACAACAATCACGTCGTAGGTTTTGGGGTAAATCATGTAAGTCATGTTGTGTGTTCTGTAAAGGTTTCAGACGGCCTTTTGTTGATCAGGCCGTCTGAAAAGTGGAATCAAATCTTAAAAAACCAAGCTTAGAAGGTATAGCCTGTTTCCAATTCGTCATCGCCGACCAATTCGACCAGCAACGCATAGAGCGGCGCCAAATCATTGTAACGGCGGGATACGCGGCGCAAGTAGTTCAAGAAGCGCGGAATTTCAGGACGGTATTTGTCTTTGCCGTCACGGTAGTACAGGCGGGCAAAAATACCGGCCACTTTCAAATGGCGTTGTACGCCCATCCATTCAAACCAGCGGTAGAACTCGTCAAACTCGGCAGGCACAGGTAACTCGGCAGCGCGTGCTTTTTCCCAATAACGGATGACCAAATCCAATACAAATTCTTCTTCCCATTCGATAAACGCATCGCGCAGCAGCGACACCAAATCATAGGAAATCGGGCCGTAAAGCGCATCTTGGAAGTCCAACACGCCCGGGCGGCCTTTTGCCAGCATCAGGTTGCGGACGATAAAGTCGCGGTGGACATACACTTTGGGTTGCGCCAACAGGGGCGGCAACAGCGTATCGGCAGTTTGCTGCCACAACTGGCGTTGCTTGAAGGTCAGCTCGCGGCCCAATTCTTTGGCCACAAACCATTCGGGGAACAAATTAATCTCGCGCAGCATGACTTCGCGGTCGTATTCCGGCAGTTTGCCGGGTTGGCTGGCTTTTTGCAGCTCGATCAGTTCGTCGATGGCTTCGAACAGCAGGGCTTTGTGGGCGGTTTCACTGTTTTCCTGATTCATGGCGGTCAGGAATGTGGTGTTGCCCAAATCGTTCAACACCATAAAGCCCAACGCTTCATCCACATGAAGCACTTGCGGCACATTGACCATATTAAACAGTTTTTGCACTTTCAAATACGGCGCAACACTCATCTTCTCAGGAGGCGCGTCCATACAGATGACAGTCTGGCCGTCTGAAAACGTCGCGCGGAAATAACGGCGGAAGTCGGCATCGGCTGCCGCAAAGCTCAATTCGAACGGCTGGTTCGGGTAAACAGACTCCAGCCAGTTTTGTAATTCGGTTTGTCGTTGCATAGCGGTATCGCAGAATTTCAGGTTACAATAACCGCTATTCTAACTGGCAAACCGATTTAAGGGGCGATTTTGGCTCGTTTATTTTCACTCAAACCCTTGGTACTCGCCTTAATTATGGGCTTTGGCGCAACAGCCGTGCGCGCGGAAGATGCTTCTGTTCCGCAGGCGGAAGACTATACCCCTGCCCACACCGCCGAATCCAAACCGGCAAAAACCGGCCAAAGCGAAGCCGATCCGCTTTCTTTGGGCAGCACTTGCCTGTTTTGCGACCACGAAGATGCCAAGCCGGCCGAAACCGCCGAAATCAAACGCAGCGGCGAGCCTGCCCTGCCTGCCGATTACACCCGCGTCAACGCCGATAAAATAGAAGGCCAGACCCAAGTCGGCGTCCGTGCAGAAGGCGACGTCATTGTCGAGCGCAATGCCGATGTTCTCAACGCCGATTGGGCGCAATACGATCAAGCCGCCGATACCGTTACCGCCGGCGACCGCTTTACCCTGTATCAAAACGGTTCGACCGTATCCGGCGACCAATTGGTTTACAACCTCAAAGACCAAACCGGTTCCGGCACCGCCGTGCGCCTCAATACCGAACAAGGCGGCCGCCGCCTTCAAAGTGTCAGCGAAAAAGCCGAACTCAAAGGCAAAGGCCTCTACAAACTCATCAATACCAAATTCAACACCTGTTCGCCCGGCGATGCCAGCTGGTATATCCAAGCGCAAAGCATTGAAGCCGATGAGTCGACAGGCATCGGCGTGGCCAAACACGCTTCGCTGGTATTCGGCGGCGTCCCTGTCCTCTACACGCCTTGGGCGGACTTCCCCATCAACGGCAACCGCAAAAGCGGCCTGCTCGTTCCGACCATTGCCACCGGTTCAGACGGCCTTGAGCTGAGCCTGCCCTACTACTTCAACCTTGCGCCGAATTTGGATGCCACCATCCGCCCGGGCATCATCAGTAAACGCGGTGTACAACTGGGCGGCCAAGTCCGTTACCTGCAACCGAATTACAGCGGCGAAGTCGATGGCGACTGGATGCCGAACGACCAAAAAAGCATCCACAACAACCGCTACC
The DNA here is from genome assembly GCF_001836705.1 of Neisseria sp. HMSC061B04. Taxonomy (NCBI): domain Bacteria; kingdom Pseudomonadati; phylum Pseudomonadota; class Betaproteobacteria; order Neisseriales; family Neisseriaceae; genus Neisseria; species Neisseria sp. HMSC061B04. The sequence continues at coordinate 71,684 of NZ_KV830197.1, read as the reverse complement.
AGTTCAAATGGAAACACCAGCAGCAGCTGAACAGCAAAATCAGCGGCGGCATCAACTACAACCAAGTTTCCGACGATGATTACTACCGCGACTTCTACGGCCGAGAAGACATCGCGCGCAACGTCAACCTCGACCGTCAGGCATGGCTCAATTACAGCGACAAATTGTTGGGCGGCAGCTTTGACGGCTCGTTGCGCGTACAAAAATACCAAACGCTGGCCAACCAAGACGGCTATAAAGACGAACCTTATGCCATCATGCCCCGTCTGACCGGCCGTTGGCAAAGCCATCTCGGCAAAGCGCAACTCAACGTGTTCGGCCAATTTACCCGTTTTGACCACGATACCAAGCAAGACGGCAGCCGCGTGGTACTCTACCCGAGCGTCAAATGGGACTTCCACAACCAATGGGGCTACATCCGGCCTAAAGTCGGCGTACACGCCACTTATTACAGCCTCAACAGCTTCAACGGCCAAAGCAGCCGCAATGTCAGCCGCGTCCTGCCGATCATCAACGTCGACAGCGGCCTGACTTTCGAGCGCAGGGCCCGTCTATTCGGCGGAGAATACCTGCAAACGCTCGAACCGCGCCTGTTTTACAACTACATTCCGACCAAGTCCCAAAACGACCTGCCCAATTTCGACAGCTCCGAAAACAGCTTTACCTATTCGCAGCTGTTCCGCGAAAACCTGTATTCGGGCAACGACCGCATCAATTCGGCCAACAGCCTGACGCTGGCCACACAAAGCCGTATCCTCAACCCCAACACCGGTGCGGAACTCTTCCGTGCAGGTATCGGCCAGAAGTTCTACTTCAAAAACGACAACGTCCTGCCTGACGGCAGCGTCAGCCGTTATCCGCGCAGCCAGTCCGACTGGGTAGCCTTTGCACACGGCAACATTACCCCGAGCATCCGCATCGACTTGGACATCCACTACAACCAAAACCAAAGCCGTGCCGAAAGCTACGCCGCAGAGATTGCCTACAACCCCGAACCCGGCAAAGTCTTAAGCGCGCGCTACAAATACGGACGCAACGAGCGCATCTATCTGCAAGCCAACGGCGACTATTTCTACGACAAACTCAGCCAAGTCGACCTTGCCGCCCAATGGCCGTTGAGCAAAAACCTATACGCCGTCGCCCGTTACAACTACGAAATCGAAGCCAAAAAACCGCTGGAAATGCTCATCGGTGCAGAATACAAAAGCAACTGCGGCTGCTGGAGCGCGAGCTTGGTCGGCCAACGCTATGTTACCGGCGAAAACAGCCACAAAAACGCCGTATTCTTCAACCTCCAACTCAAAGACTTGAGCAATATCGGCAACAACCCATTCGAAAAACTCCGCTTAGCCATTCCCGGTTACAGCAAAACCAACGAGGTAGTCAAACAATGAACTTCAAACCCCTGATTCTCGTCTCCGCACTCACTCTCGCAGTAGGCGCACACGCCGCCCCTAAAGCCAAAGCAGGCAAAGCACGCGCAGCCAAAGCAGCCGCCGTCAGCGCCACCACCATGCCTGCCGTACAAAGCGGCGTACATCTTTCAGACGGCATTGCCGCGGTTGTCGACAACGAAGTCATTACCCACCGCCAAGTAGAACAAGCCGTGGCACAAGCGCGTCAAACCATGCCGAAAGGCACACAAATGGACGCCAACGAGCTGCGCCAACAGGTTTTGGCACAAATGATCAACCAATCCCTGATCCTCCAAGCCGGCAAACGCCGCAACATCCAAGCGACCGATAGCGAAATCGAAGCCGTCATCGCGCACAACCCCAACATCAAAAATCCGTCTGCCGCCGTCCGTCAAGACATCGCCGACAGCATTATTGTTGAAAAAGTGCGCCAACAGGCCATCATGCAAAACAGCCGTGTGAGCGACTCCGAAGTGGCACGCTACATCGAGCAGGCCAAACAACAAGGCATCACCCTGCCCGAAGCCGACCCCGTGCGCCAATATCATGCCCAACACATCCTCATTAAAGCCGACAACGACAATGCCGCCGTCGGCGCAGAAAGCACCATCCGCAAAATCTACTCACAAGCCCGCAGCGGCGCAGATTTCGGCGGTTTGGCACGCCAATACTCGCAAGACAGCAGCGCCGGCAACGGCGGCGACTTGGGCTGGTTTGCCGACGGCATGATGGTTGCCCCATTTGAAGAAGCCGTCCACAAACTCAAACCCGGCCAAATCAGCGCCCCTGTCCGCACCCAATTCGGCTGGCACATCATCAAGCTGAACGACGTCCGCGAAGCAGGTACGCCTGAAGAGCGCCAACAAAACGCCGTCCGCCAATACCTGTCCCAACAAAAAGCGCAACAGGCGACCACCAACCTCCTGCGCGAACTGCACAGTAGCTCCTATGTTGACGTACGCTAATCGCGCGTATTGTTAAAAAGGCAGAAATCCGTACAATAAGGCCGTCTGAAATCCATTGTTCAGACGGCCTTTTCTCCTTTTACTTAAACAACCCATTGATTAAAGCACCCCATCATGCCCATCCGTCCCAACTGGCAAGCCGCCACCCTGCTGCAAGCCGAAGAAACCTCCGTTACCTCTACCCACACCGGCCGTACCTACCGCATTCAAGCCGCGGCACTCGGCGAGCGTCCGGCAGGCGGCTATCCCGTACTGTATATTCTTGACGGAGATGCCTTTTTCCCCGCCATCCTCAATATGGCGCAATCCCTGCTCATCAACCCCATCACAAAAAGCCATGCCGCCTGTCTGATGGTCGGTATCGGCTACACCGGCGGCACCATCCGCGACTTAAGCCAACGCGCCCTCGACTACACGCCGCCGCTGCCCGGCAACGCGCCCGAATCCGAACGCAAACAATACGGCCAAGCCGACCGCTTCAGCCGTTTTATCGATGATGAACTCTCTGCCCTGCTCGACAGCAAATACCGCATCGATGCCCAAAACCAAGCCGTCTTCGGCCATTCATTCGGCGCACTGTACGGCCTCTATTCCCTGTTCACCCGCCCCGAACGATTCCGCCATTATTTACTGGTTTCGCCGTCTATCTGGTGGCAAGACCGCCGCGTACTCGATTGGCTGCCCGACACTTTGCCGCAAGGAATCGGCATCCGCCTCAGCGCAGGCGAACATGAGGGCAGAAACAACCGCCCCGACCAAACCAGCCGCGGCATGGTCGCACAAGCCAAAATCCTTGCCGGCACTTTGCACCACCTCGGCGCAGATGTCCGCTTTACCCTCTACCCCAACGCCAATCACGGCAACGCCCCGTTTTACGCCCTGACCGACTGTATCGAATATTTGCGCAGCGCATGGCAGCGTTAAAACAGGTTTGTCAAACATTGAGGCCGTCTGAAACGCAAACTTAGAAGCGTATTGAACCTATTGGATCGATCTAAAATCCAATTATAAAAAGGCCGAGACCTTTGCAATAACATAGGTTGAGACCTTTGCAAAGGTCTCGGGGCATGAAAAAGGGAGAGGCTACCTGAAAAATAGATTTTCAGGTAGCCTCAAACCGGTTTGGCATGCATCCGAAACGGAAAATTTGAGCGGTTACATACCTTGGGTTGGTGGCAGTGTTATTTCAACTTGGCTGCCAATTTGTCGAATTTTTGTTTGATGTCGGCCTTGAAGGCTTCCACTTTCTCTTTGCGCTCGGCTTTGCGCTGTTTTTTCCAAGCTTCGTGTGCCTGACGTGCCACTTCTTCCTGCGCTTCTATTGCTGCCAATACGTCCTGTTGGGCAACGGCTGCATCTTGCCGGAGAATAACGGTTTTGAAACGGTGGAAGAAGGCATCCAATACAGCTTCGTCGGATTCTTGCGCCAAAATAATGATTGCAGTACTGCCGTTATCCAGTTTTTTGGCTGTATTTTCCAGCAACGCCCCCTCTTCCAATGTTTGGGCAGTACCTGCATCACTGCCGATGAGTGCGCCAGTAGCTCCACCCAACAGAACACCGATAGGACCGCCGAGAATGCCGACCAGTGAACCAATGAGGCCGCCCGTCCATGTGCCTTCGACCGTATTGGCGGTAAAGTCGGTGCTTTCTGCTGGGATAATCAGGTCATTTTCCTTTTTAACCAAAACGGCTTGTGCCACCAAAGTATCTGTTGTCTGCGAGTAAGCTTTCAATTCAGAAAAGGCTTGATAAGCTTCGCTGGAGATGTTGAATAAGGCAACGATGATGTTTTGTTTCATAAGTCCACTCCCGTAGATTGAAAGATTTAAGAACATACTAGTTGTATGCAGTGTCATTATAAATTGCAAGGGGGGGGGAAGCAATGCGGCAAACAAAACTTTGCCTATATAAAGCCTGTAGAACCGGCAAACGGATAACGAACAATACCCAGCCTTGCCTGTAGGAAATCGTCGCATCGTTCACACCACAGGTTGAGAGGAATAAGCCTGCAAGACCTCAAGCGTCGTCTGAAATCCGTTTCCACTCCAACGCTAAATCGTACAAGGCTTTTTTGCTTTCGCCGGTAATCTTGGCGGCAAGCTCGGCGGCCTGTTTGGTCGGCAACTCAGCCGCAAGGATTTTCATCGTGTTTTGCGCCGCCTCGGGCAAATCGCTGTGTTTCTCTTTCACCGCAGGGTGCAACACCAGCACCATCTCACCACGCGTTTGGTTGCTGTCGTCTTTGAGGGCGGCTTGGATTTCGACAACCGTGCCGCTGAGGAAGGTTTCAAACGTTTTGGTGATTTCGCGCGCCAAAGTCAAACGGCGTTCGGGGAACTGCGCGGCCATATCCGCAAGGCTTGCCTCGATGCGGTGCGGCGTTTCAAACATCACAATCGGAAAATCGGCTTCCGCCCATTTGGCCAGCAGCTTTTGGCGTTCGCCGGCCTTAGGCGGCAGGAAACCGTTGAAGTAAAAATCGGATTCCGTCACCCCGGCCACGCTCAACGCCCCCATGACCGCGCTTGCGCCGACCACAGGCACCACTTTAAATCCGGCTTCACGCACGCGGGCGGCAAGTTTCGCACCAGGATCGCAAACCGCAGGCGTACCCGCATCCGAAACTTGGGCGACACTCAGGCCGTCTGAAAGATAGGCGATGATTTTATCGGCCATTTGCTGCTCGTTGTGTTCGCGCACGCTCACGAGTTTGCCCTGAATGCCGTACGCACTCAAAAGCTGGGCGGTAACACGGGTATCCTCGGCGCAGATAATGTCGGCCTTTTGCAGAACGGCCAGCGCGCGCAGCGTTATGTCGGCTAAATTGCCGATGGGTGTGGCGACAACGTATAATGTCTGTTTTTCGATGCTGTCGACGGCTTTTTGCAGGTGTTTTGTGTACATAGATTCAAGGCCGTCTGAAACGGCGTCTCTTTAAAAACAATAATTATATAACGGGTAAACTTTTCATGCGCTTAAACCACAAACAGGGGGCGGCGGCCGAAGATGCGGCGCTGGCATTCCTGCTGGGCAAAGGCTACTCGCTGCTGGCGCGGAATTGGCATTGCGCCTACGGCGAAATCGATTTAATCGTCAAAAACGGCGGTACGATTGTGTTTGTTGAAGTAAAATACCGCAAAAACCGAGGTTTCGGTGGTGCCGCATACAGCATCTCGCCGTCCAAATTATTGAAATTGCAACGAAGTGTAGAGTATTATCTGCAAAAGCACGGGTTGAGCCACGCTCCCTGCCGCCTGGATGCGGTACTGATTGAGGGCGACGGCCCGCCCGAATGGATTCAAAATATTACAGGTTAACCTCATGACAACATTACAAGAACGCGTTTCCGCACATTTTGCCGAGAGCATCCGCGCCAAGCAGGAAGCTGAAAAAGTACTGGTCGAGCCGACTGCACAGGCTGCCGAGCTGATGCTGCAATGCCTGATGAACGACGGCAAAATCCTGGCCTGCGGCAACGGCGGTTCGGCTGCCGACGCGCAACACTTCGCCGCAGAAATGACCGGTCGTTTTGAAAAAGAACGCATGGAATTGGCCGCTGTCGCACTGACAACAGACACTTCCGCCCTGACCGCCATCGGTAACGACTACGGTTTCGACCACGTATTCAGCAAACAAGTGCGCGCGCTCGGACGTGCCGGCGACGTATTGGTCGGCATCTCTACCTCCGGCAATTCCACCAACATCATCGAAGCCATCAAAGCGGCACACGAGCGCGACATGCACGTCATTGCCATGACCGGCCGCGACGGCGGAAAAATCGCCGCCATGCTCAAAGATACCGACGTTTTGCTCAACGTCCCTTATCCGCGCACTGCCCGCATTCAGGAAAACCATATTTTGCTGATTCACGCCATGTGCGACTGCATCGACTCCGTCCTGCTTGAAGGCATGTAACCCTTTCTTTTCAGACGGCCCATCCCTTAAAGGCCGTCTGAACGCCCACCCGTCCATACCCAAGGAAAAGGATATGAAGAATATCAAACGCTACGCCCTCCCCGTTCTGACCGCGACCCTCTTGAGCCTGAGTCTGAGCGGCTGCGTCGGCGCACTGATCGGCGGTGCAGCCGTCGGCACCAAATCCGCCGTCGACCGCCGCACCACAGGCGCGCAAACCGACGACAACGTTATGGCCTTGCGCGTCGAAACCACCGCACGCTCCTACCTGCGCCAAAACAACCAAGTCCAAGGCTACAAGCCCAAACTGAACGTTGTCGGCTACAACCGCCACCTGCTCCTGCTCGGCCAAGTGGCTACCGAAGGCGAAAAACAATTTGTTGAACGCATCGCCCGTTCCGAACAAGCCGCAGAAGGCGTGTACAACTACATCACCGTTGCCTCACAAGCGCGTTCGCTCGGTGATGTGACCAACGATACTTGGGGTACATCCAAAGTCCGCGCCACCCTGTTGGGCCTCAGCCCGGCCACCCAAGCACGCGTCAAAATCGTAACTTACGGCAACGTGACCTATGTGATGGGCATCCTCACGCCTGACGAACAAGCCCGCGTGACCCAAAAAGTCAGCACGACCGTCGGCGTACAAAAAGTCGTGACCCTCTATCAAAACTACGTTGCCAACTGATTCACAGGCAACCCGGGGCCGTCTGAACATTCAGACGGCCATTCCTCCAACGATTACCCGCCCCATCATGTCCAAGAATAATAAAACCCCTTTCCAACTTAAGCCCAAACACCTAATCCGCGCTTTATTCCTTGTCAGCTTTATCGCCGTCGCCACCCTTGTCGCCGGCGTATTCAGCACCCTAAACTCCGGTAAAACCGACGTACCCGAAAAAAGCCCTGCCGAACAAACCGACACACGCATTGAAGTTTGGCGCCCCAACGGTACTGTCGAACCTGAAACCGTCCAACCCGCCCAAGAAGGCGACGCGAAAACCGCCTCCGGCAATCCTGTCGTCCCACAAAACGAAAAAGGCGAAAAAGCGGAAGAAGGTGTAAAAAATGACCGCCCCACTACACACCGCAGCAAACGCACAGAAAACAAACGCGCCGAAACCGACAAATCAGAAAAAACACAATCCGACAACAGCAGCCCTGCCGCTCAAAACACACCTCAAGCAGACAGCCAGCCGGTAGAAAACAAAGCCGCAAGCAATAAACCTGCCGCACAAGCAGTAGAAAACAAACCGGAAAAAGCCAAAGCCCCCGAATCCAAACCGACTCCTAAAGCCGAGCCTGAGGCCAAACCACAAGCCAAACCGCGCAACAAAGACAATCTCGACAACCTGTTTTAAACAGACGGCACACCCGTCCCGTTCAGACGGCCCCCATGCCGTCTGAAACAAGAAGGAAACCTCATGGACAAAGTCATCATCAAAACCCCCGAAGAAATCGAAAAAATGCGCGAACTCGGCCGCTTGGTCGCCGAAGCCCTCGATTACATCGGCCAATTCGTCAAACCCGGCGTCACCACCAACGAAATCGACAAACTCGTTTACGACTACCACGTCAACGTTCAAGGCGGTTATCCGGCCCCCCTCAACTACGGCAACCCGCCCTACCCGAAATCCTGCTGCACCTCCGTCAACCACGTCATCTGCCACGGCATTCCCGATGACAAGCCGCTGAAAGAAGGCGACATCGTCAACATCGACCTGACCATCAAAAAAGACGGCTTCCACGGCGATTCCAGCCGCATGTTTACCGTCGGCAAAGTCTCCCCGATTGCCCAGCGCCTGATCGACGTGACCCACGCCTCCATGATGGCGGGTATCGAAGCGGTCAAACCCGGCGCCACCCTTGGCGATGTCGGCTATGCCTGCCAACAGGTTGCCGAAAATGCCGGCTACTCCGTAGTTCAAGAATTCTGCGGCCACGGCATCGGCCGCGGTTTCCACGAAGCGCCGCAAGTGGTCCATTACGGCCGCAAAGGTCAGGGCCTCGTCCTCAAACCGGGCATGATTTTTACCATCGAGCCGATGATCAACCAAGGCAAACGCCACCTGCGTATCCTGAACGACGGTTGGACAGTGGTTACCAAAGACCGCTCCCTTTCCGCCCAATGGGAACACGAAGTCTTGGTTACCGAAACCGGCTACGAAATCCTCACCATCAGTCCTGCCACCGGCAAGCCTTAAACTTGAAAAATTTTCAGGTCGTCTGAAAATACAGATTCAGACGGCCTGAAATTTATCCGTTTTCCCGACCCGTCAAACCGAATAAAAGCTCAAAATTAAGTTTTTACCCATAATGAATTGTTTAGTTGTGTAAAAATTTGCCCACGCCATATTTAAGATAATCGCATAATTTAATGATTTATATGCCAAAAATTATACGAAATAATGAATTAAGAAATATTTACACAAATTATGGCAAACAGCGGCAAACTTCTTTCGAATATACTGTCTAATTATCTAGATCAGTCATTTGCAATACGCCCACATATCACCCCAAAAGCCTACAGGAAAAGGGATGCCGGCATTCTTGCAGACCCATTTTTATGCCTAGAGGCATGCAACAAATACCACAATAAGGAAGATTCATGAAATCGTTCGAAAAAATTGAAAACATCCGCGATATCCGTAAAAAACTCGGCCTGAACCAAATGGACTTCTGGAGCCGCATCGGTGTGACTCAATCCGGTGGTTCCCGTTACGAATCCGGCCGCAATATGCCTAAACCTGTACGCGAATTGCTGCGTTTGGTACACATCGAGCGCGTCGATTTGGCTAAAGTAAACCGTGACGACTTGGCCGTTGCGTCCTTGCTGAAAAACCGCGACCCTGAGTTGTACGCTTCTCTGAAAAAAGAAGCCAAAGCCGACAACAAAGGCAAATAATCAAGCCATTCAAAAGGCCGTCTGAAACTTGTTTTCAGACGGCCTTTTTACTTTCTACACTCTAAGGGCATGTCGCATATATGCCCTTTCTCCTTTACGGCTGATACTGCTTGAAATAGTCCAACACCGTTTGCGGCAGCCATTGCAGATTCAGACGGCCCCGATCGCGGCTGACGAAGCCGACATGACCGCCGTATGTCGGTTGCAGCAGCGTAACGGCCGAGGACACGTCCCGCCCGGTCGGCAGGGCTTCCGGCGGCAGGAAGGGGTCGTTGACGGCATTGAGCAGCAGCAACGGCGTATCCACGCCTTTCAGAAACGGTTTGCAGGAATTGCGGCGGTAGTAATCGTGGCGGTCGGCAAAACCGTGAAGCGGCGCGGTAAAGCGGTCGTCAAAATCGCCAAGCGTTTTGCAGTTTTGCCGGCTCAAGGCCGTCTGAAACTGAGGAATCGCTCGGGCTTTCGGCAGCAGCGAATTCAAAAAATAGCGCGTGTAAATCAGTCGCGTCATGCCCTGATCAAAACGCGTACCTGCCGCTACGGCATCAACCGGTGCGGAAACGACGGCAGAAGCGCGCGGAACGGCATTGCTGCCCTGCTCGCCCAAATATTTGGCCAGGGCATTGCCCCCCAAAGAAACGCCGACGGCGTAAATGGTTGAATAGCGTTGGGCCAGCGTGTTGAGCATAAAGGCGATTTCAGTCGTATCGCCGAGATGGTAGAACACGGGCGCGGTGTTTGCGATGCCGCCGCAACTGCGGAAATGGGCAACCACGCCGTTCCAACCGCGCTGCTGCACGGCTTTCATCAACTCGACCGCGTAATGGCTCTCGCTGCTGCCTTCCAGTCCGTGGAACAAAACCACCAGCGGCGCATCGGGGTCGGCGCTGTCGACAAAATCGTAGGCAACTTGGGTTTTGCCGGTGCTGTCGGGCAAAAGCTCGCGGCGGTAGTCGGGCGCCTTGCCTTGCAGCAGTTTGGCAAACAGGGTATCGGCATGGCCGTTTCTGAGCCAATAAGGCGTGTTGGGTGAACGTGTATTCATAATTCGTTTCTTCTATTTTTCAGACGGCCTGAAGATAAGCATATACACCAGCAAGGCAGTCAACGTGCCGTTTGTCCAGCCTGCCCAAACGTCGGTGGGATAATGCACGCCCAAATAAATGCGTGAAAACCCGGTCAACAGGGCAAAGGAAATACCGCCTATCCAAGCGGCGCGGCGATAGCGAGTGCGGCGGCAAAGCAATATCAGCATGACGGCAATGGCGGCGGAAAACGTACTGTGGCCGCTGGGGAAGGAGAAATTGCTCTCTTCAATCAGGCGCGGCCAAAGCAGCGGGCGTTCGCGGGCAAACCATACCTTCACAATCAGCATGTTCACAGTCGGCACCAATGCCGCCAACACGCAAAACAGTGCTTCGCGCTTTTTATCGGCGAAATACAGGGCGGCGGCAACCGCGCCGATCAGCGGCACGGCAATCGCGGTTTTGCCCAGATAGTGCAACACGGTGGCAATCGGGTCAAACCATGTGCCCGCATGGGCATGGACGGCGTGCATCAGCGGCGGCTCAAAAGCGAAGCCGCCATATTGCGCCAGCCAAATACCGATGATGAGGGTCGGTGGTAAAAACAGCAAAGAAGCGAAAGTCAATGCGCGTCTGGATTGGGCTGGGGATAAGTGCATTATTCCACCGTTTCTTTCAAAGTCGCGCCAATTGCCTGCAAACCCTGCAACGCATCTGCCCACGCTGCATCCAGCAAGCGGCAGGCCTCGCCTTCCGCTTTGATGCCGAACTCGATATGCGGCGGAATATAACGGCCGTCTGAATCGGTACGACCCACGGTGGGCAGGCTGTACGAACGGATACCGACGTAGGTGCGCTCAAGATGTTCCATAATCGGCGTAATGCGCGATTCGGGTTGCTCGAACACATACACGCTGCGGCTGCCGCGTTCGGTTTGGTTGAAGCGGTCGGCGTAATAAGTTTCCAATACCCATTCCGCCATCGGGTGCGCCATCACGGGGAAGCCGGGGAAGAAATAATGCTCGCGGATGGAAAATCCGGCGATGTTGTTAAACGGATTGGGCACCAATTCCGCGCCTTCGGGAAAATCCGCCATTTTCAGACGCTGGGCGTGTTCCGGCGAATCGAGCGGCTCGCCGCGTTTCAGGGTTACGCCTTCGATAAACTTGGCGGCTTCAGGATGGCGGACGACGGGCAAATCCAAAGCAGCCGCTGCGGCTTGGCGCGTGTGGTCGTCAGGCGTAGAGCCGATACCACCGGTAACGAAAGTCGGCAGGCCGTCTGAAAAACTGCGGCGCAGCTGTTTGACCAGCAATTCGGGTTCGTCAGGCAGATATTGCACCTGATTGAGTTTCAGCCCGTGCGATTCCAATAAAGATTTAAAAAAGGCGAAATGCTTGTCTTGGCGGCTGCCGTGCAGGATTTCATCGCCGATGATGATGAGGTTAAAAGCGTTCATGATGAGGTTTCTTTAATACGGCCTTCCGAACATTCAGACGGCCTATTGCTGACAATGTATTCCATTTATAAGATAATGGTTTCAACTTTTCAAGTCTGGAGAAATTCCCATGAGCCAAAACCATACCATTTTACAAAATCTCCCCGTTGGCCAAAAAGTCGGCATCGCCTTCTCCGGTGGCCTCGATACCTCTGCCGCGCTGTTGTGGATGAAACTCAAAGGCGCGCTGCCTTATGCCTATACTGCCAACCTCGGCCAGCCCGACGAAGACGACTACAACGCCATTCCCAAAAAAGCGATGGAATACGGTGCGGAAAACGCCCGCCTGATCGACTGCCGCGCACAATTGGCACACGAAGGCATCGCCGCCATCCAATGTGGCGCGTTCCACGTTTCCACCGGCGGCATCGCCTATTTCAACACCACGCCTTTGGGCCGCGCCGTTACTGGCACCATGCTCGTTTCCGCCATGAAAGAAGACGATGTCAACATTTGGGGCGACGGCAGCACCTACAAAGGCAACGACATCGAGCGTTTCTACCGCTACGGCCTGTTGACCAATCCCGCGCTGAAAATCTACAAACCTTGGCTCGACCAACAATTTATCGACGAACTCGGCGGCCGCCACGAAATGAGCGAATTTCTGATTGCCAACGGCTTCAACTACAAAATGTCGGTTGAAAAAGCCTACTCTACCGACTCCAACATGCTGGGTGCCACCCACGAAGCGAAAGACTTGGAATTCCTCAACAGCGGCATCAAAATCGTCAAACCCATCATGGGCGTTGCCTTCTGGGACGAAAACGTCGAAGTCAAACCCGAAGAAGTCAGCGTGCGCTTTGAAGAAGGCGTGCCCGTTGCACTGAACGGCAAAGAATACGCCGACCCCGTCGAACTCTTCCTCGAAGCCAACCGCATCGGTGGCCGCCACGGTTTGGGCATGAGCGACCAAATCGAAAACCGCATCATCGAAGCCAAATCGCGCGGCATCTACGAAGCCCCAGGCATGGCATTATTCCACATCGCCTACGAACGCTTGGTGACCGGCATCCACAACGAAGACACCATCGAACAATACCGCATCAACGGCCTGCGCCTCGGCCGCCTGCTCTACCAAGGCCGCTGGTTCGACAGCCAAGCCCTCATGTTGCGCGAAACCGCCCAACACTGGGTCGCCAAAGCCATTACCGGCGAAGTAACCCTCGAACTGCGCCGCGGCAACGACTACTCGATTCTGAACACCGAATCGCCTAACCTGACCTACCAACCGGAACGCCTGAGCATGGAAAAAGTCGAAGACGCCGCATTCACCCCGCTCGACCGCATCGGCCAGCTCACTATGCGCAACCTCGACATCACCGACACCCGCGCCAAACTGGGTATTTACTCGCAAAGCGGTTTGTTGTCCTTGGGCGAAGGTTCCGTATTACCGCAGTTGAATAATAAGGAGTAGAATCATGGGGGGTCTTTAAGGCCCCCTTATTTTATAAAGGAATAAAATGAAAGAATATAAAGCCGTCATTTATCAAGAGAACCTGCTTTCCAGCTTGATTTTCGGCAGCGCCAAAATCAATCCGGTCAAATTCAGCGATTTTCTCAACAGCCACGCCTCACAAGGCTGGAAGGTCGTTACCATGGAAAAAGACCAACGCCGAATGCTGCTGTTTTTCGTGCGTGAAGCCTACGTCGTCATTTTGGAAAAAGAACGTGTTTAAATTCGGCGTCTATGCCTGTCTCGGATTGTTCGTCAGCTGGGTGTTGCTCTTGATTTTGCAACTGTGGTTTTCCTTCGTCGATGCCGATTTGTTTCTCAAAATCACCCTGACCATGGCAGGTCTTTTCATTATCATTCTGGCCAGCTTACTGGTGATCAGCCAGTATTTTTCCGAAAAGAAAATGAAAGACGACGGATTTATCAACTGATCCTACTTCGGAAAGCACCATGTGTGCTTTATCCAAAACCTTGACGCAACATCCTTGTTCAATAGACAGGGTCGTCTGAAATTTATGTTTCAGACTGCCTCATTACCCTCCTCAAAGCTACTGAATACCATGAAATTCTTTTCCCACTTTTATCTTGAAAACCATATGTATTTCAACGACTACTTGAAATACGTCCTGATTTTCGCCGCCCTCGTCATCCTCCTGCTCGCCGTATCGCAATACCTGCGCCACCGTATGGACACCAAATACCGCGATCTGAGCATTATTGCGCTGTTGCTGCTCATCCTCATCTGCGGCACGCAATATCTTTCGTACAGCGAACGTCAAAACTTCGCCGCCGACACTTCGCGCATGGTTGGCTTTCTCGATGCCTTAATCGAAAACCAAAAGGTTGAAAAACAAGACATCATCGTCAACAGCACGCGCCTATCCAACGGTATGATTATCGGCATCAAAAGCCAATATTACGAAGTCCATTTCAATCAAGACTTCTCCGCCTACACACTGACGCCCATCAATCTGGTCAACAACAATATCGAACTCATCGATAAAGAATAACAGGATACACACATGGAAGCATACTCTCTGCTCGCCCTCAAACTGCTGATGGGTTTTTTAGGTTTAATTTTGCAAATCAATCTCTTAGGCAAAGGCAACCTCGCACCGACCTCCGCCATGGATCAAGTACAAAACTTTGTACTCGGCGGCATCATCGGCGGCCTGATTTACAGCGACAGCGTCGGCCTGTTGCAATTTTTCCTCGTACTGATTTTGTGGACGTTGTTGGTCTTAAGCCTGAAATTCATCAAAAACCACAACCACTGGGTCAAATCCGTGATTGACGGCAAATCCGTTTGGATCATCGTCAACGGCAAAGTACAAGCAGAAGAATGTATGAAAAACGGCATCAGCGCGCATGACCTCATGTTCAAACTCCGCGCCGCCGGCATCTACGAAATTTCTTCGGTCAAACGCGCCGTCATGGAGCAAAACGGCCAGCTCACCGTCATTCAGTACGGCGACGAAAGCCTACGCTATCCGCTGATTACAGACGGCCAAGTCGACCCCGACATCCTCGAAATCATTCAGCGTGATGAAGAGTGGCTGCAACAAGAGCTTGACCGCCTCCACCTTGAAGCCTCGCAAGTCTATATCGGCGAATACATAGACGGAAAATTGGTGGCACACCGTTATCCTTCTTGATTTGAAAATAGCAGGCCGTCTGAAACCCTGATTTCAGACGGCCTTTTTGCATTCAGCCCAAACACTGATGTTTTAATCGCGGTATTCAAACCTTGCGCCCAAAAATTGAGCCAGCGTAGAAACGTGGGAATGTCGGGGGTCTTTGACGGCGGTCAGCAACAGGATATTGCCGTGTTGCCGCTCCAAATCCAGCAGCTGCTTGATGGCGGCCTGCTCGGTATCGCCTTGCAGCTCTTCGTGATAACGGCTGACAAAACCGTCAAAATTCTCAGCCGGATTTTCATGATACCAGCGGCGCAGGTTTGCACTGGGCGTAATGTCTTTGAGCCAAATCGCCGTAGCGAAAACTTCTTTATGGACGCCGCGCGGATAAAGGCGGTCGATAAAGACGGCGGTCTGTTCGGGATTCGGCTGATAAGCATAAATGCGTTGTACGGTAAACATTTTTTCTCGTCTCCAATGGATTCAGGCCGTCTGAAAATTCAGACGGCCTGATATTTTTTAGGTTTAGAACAGTTTTTTGACTTCGGCTTCGATATCTTCGGCACGCATAAAGGTTTCGCCGATCAGGAAAGTATGCACGCCGTGGCCGCGCATGAAATCGACGTCTTCTTTGTTGCGGATGCCGCTTTCGGTTACAACGGTTTTACCGTTCAATTCAGGCAAGAGATCGAGGGTTTGTTGCAGGGTCACTTCAAACGTACGCAGGTTGCGGTTGTTGACGCCCCACAGCGGCGTGGTCATGTTGCGGCATTTTTCCAGCTCGGACGCATCGTGCAATTCTAACAAGACAGTCATGCCCAATTCGTGGGCAACGGCTTCAAAACGCTCAAGCTGCTCTGCTTCCAAGGCGGCGGCAATCAGAAGAACCGCATCCGCACCCCACGCGCGCGCCTGATAGATTTGGTATTCGTCAATGATGAAATCTTTACGCAAGACCGGCAGCGCCACAGCCGCACGCGCCTGTTTCAAATACTCGGGTGAGCCTTGGAAATAAGGTTCGTCCGTCAACACGGACAAACAGGCCGCGCCGGCTTTTTCATAGGCAACGGCGATTTCGGCAGGATGAAAATCAGGGCGGATCAGGCCTTTGCTTGGGCTGGCTTTTTTGACTTCGGCAATAATGGCGGGCAGATTCTGCGCGTGTTTTTCACGGATTGAGCCGATAAAGCTGCGAACCGGCGCGGCTGCCTGCGCTTGGGCTTTGATGTCTTCCAAGGAAACGGCGGCTTTTTGGGCGGCCACTTCTTCTGCTTTGGTGGCAAGGATTTTGTTGAGAATATCGGTCATGGCGTTTTTCTATTGGGGCTGATTTTCGGGTTTGAGTCGTGCAACATGCTGCTGCAGATTAGATTTCAGACGGCCTGAATGCCGCTATTTTAATGGTTTGAAAAAAGGCGGGCAAGAATGCCCGCCTTTGTGTCTGCTTCAATTTAGTGATGAATGCCCAAAACGGACGCGTTGTGGCTGATGATTTCGTCCGCCAAAGACGGATTGTCGTTCAGCTTGATACCGTAGCCGGGCACCAATTCTTTCAGACGGCCAGACCATGATTCGGCATGATCTGGGAAGCATTGGTTGATCAGCTTAATCATCAAAGGTACGGCGGTTGATGCACCTGGGGACGCACCCAGCAATGCGGCCAGCGAGCCGTCGGCATGAGCGACGATTTCGGTACCAAATTGGAGTACGCCGCCTTTTTTCGGGTCTTTTTTGATGATTTGTACGCGTTGACCGGCGGTAATCAGTTCCCAATCGTCAGGATTAGCTTCCGGATAGTAGTCGAGCAGCGAGGCGAAGCGTTCTTCTTTGGTTTTACGCAATTCGCCCAAGAGGTATTTGGTCAGCGGCATATTAGCCCAACCGGCGCGGAGCATGGGGTAGAGGTTGTCCATGTGGATGGACATCGGCAAATCCATGAGCGAGCCTTGTTTGAGGAAGTTGGGGCGGAAGCCTGCATACGGGCCGAACATCAAATGGCGTTGGCCGTCCACGTTGCGGGTATCCAAATGCGGAACGGACATAGGGGGAGCGCCGACGGAGGCTTGGCCGTACACTTTGGCGTTGTGTTGCGCGGCCGTTTCGGGATTGCTGTTGCGGAAGAAGAGGCCGGAAACCGGAAAGCCGCCGTAACCTTTGCCTTCGGGGATACCGGATTTTTGCAGCAGGGTCAGTGCGCCGCCGCCTGCGCCGAGGAAGACGAAACGGGTGCGGAGTGTCAACGGGTCGTCATCGTCTTTGGTGCTGCTGGTTTTCAGCACCCATGCGCCGTCCGATTCGCGGTTGAGGTCGTCGACATGACGGTTGAATTTGATTTTTACGCCTTTGTCGCTCAAGTATTTGACCATCTGGCGGGTCAGGCTGCCGAAATCGACGTCTGTGCCTTCGGCGGAATAGTTGGCGGCGATGGATTGGTTTTCATCACGGCCGTTGACAACCAGCGGCGCCCATTCGGCAATTTTGGCGCGGTCGGTAGAAAACTCCATTTTTTCGAAGAGTTTTTGGTTTTTGAACACGTCGAAACGTTTTTGCAGATAACTGCAATGGTCGGCGTTCATCACCAGCGACATATGGGGAACGGAATTGATGAAAGTGCGGTCGGCCAGTTTGCCTTCTTCGACCAAGCTCGCCCAAAACTGGCGGCTGATGTGGAATTGTTCGGCAATATTGAGGGCGCGGGTCGGATCGATCGTACCGTCGGCAGTCAGGGGGGCATAGTTCAATTCGCACAGGGCAGAGTGTCCCGTACCGGCGTTGTTCCATGCATTTGATGATTCCAACGCTACATCTTCCAAACGTTCGATCAGGGTAATTTCCCAAGATGGTTCGAGCTCCTTGAGCAATACGCCCAAAGTGGCGCTCATAATGCCGCCGCCTACTAATACGACATCGGTTGCTTCAGCCATGGTTTTACTCCTACTAAAGTCAGGCATGGTTTGCCTTGTGGTTATCTATCATTATAAACAACTGATTTCATAGGAATTGTTTTGTTTTTGTAGTGTGTGAAACTTTTTTGCCTGCTGAGTTTCCGAGCGTAAAGGGCGGGAGGCAGTTTCGGTTTGGGTTCCAGATTTCAGGTCTTTATAATATGTTATTGAGAATTTAGTAGATTTTACGGAGAAATGCAAAGATTTTCTGTTCGGTTCATATAAAAATAAGAGATTAGGCCGTCTGAAAACGTTTTCTTACCCTTTATACGCCAAGGTTTGCCAAGAAAAAAGAATTTTTCATTTCTTTTTTAATTGACCGTTTTTGTCAGCAATTTCAGCGCTAACAAACGTGAATCAACCGCCAATCTGCTATCATTTCAACTTATCCCACAACAAGGCAAACCGCCATGTATCTGACACAAGAAAAACCCTACCGCCCCCTATTGGTCGCACTGATGTTCCTCACCCTGCCGCTGGCGATGATATTGCACAATATCGTGCAAATCGCCTTTTCAGACGGCCAAGGCCTGCTGGTCACGGTCAAAGACGGCGCATGGGCATGGCAAAGCGGCTGGCAGGATTCCGTCGCATGGTTCGTCTGCGGCATGTTTGCCTTCCTCAACCTGCCGATTGCCGGCGGACTGACCAAGCTGGCGTATAAAAAAATGATGCGCCGGCATTCGCGTTACGCCATCTTCCTTGCCGGGGTCGCAGCGTGTGCCTCGGCGGCGGCTGGCTTGATTTTTGAAGCTATCTTAGGAAATGCCGCATTGGCCGGTATGCGCGGGCAAGGCGTGTTCTACTACACCCTCTCCGTGTGGATCATCGCCATGCTGACCCTGCCCAAACAGCTCACACGCGCGCCGGAGCAGCCCATCGTCTTTCACAAGATGAAACGTTGATTCAACAGGCGCAAACATTTTCAGACGGCATGCTTTCCGTTACCATTACATCCAACGCGTTTTAACCAATAAGGAATAACAAATGAATCAGGCGCAACAGCTCCACGACGGCATACAGGCACTGGGTTTGGACATCGACGAAGCCAAACAGGCCAAACTGCTAGACTATGCCGCCCTGCTGCAAAAGTGGAACAAAACCTACAACCTGACCGCCCTGCGCGATCCCGCCCAAACCGTCAGCCACCACCTGCTCGACAGCCTGACCCTCTTGCCCTATATCGAACACGCGCAAACCATGCTCGACGTCGGCTCCGGCGGCGGACAGCCCGGCATACCCACCGCCATCTGCCGCCCCGACCTCGACATCACCCTCCTCGATGCCAACACCAAAAAAACCGCCTTTCTGCAACAAGCCGTCATCGAACTCGGCCTTAAAAACGTCCACATCATCAGCGGCCGCGTAGAAGCCGCCGCCGACTGCCGCGCCGACGTCATCACCAGCCGCGCCTTTGCCGAACTCGCCGACTTCGTCAACTGGACCGAGCACCTCCTCAAAGACGGCGGCTACTGGGCGGCCATGAAAGGCGTATACCCACAAGAAGAAATCGACAAACTGCCCGAAAGCGTCGCCGTCGAAAAAGTCGAAGCATTGCACGTCCCCCAACTCAATGCCGAACGCCATATCGTCATCATCCGCAAAAAGGCCGTCTGAAAACAACCCAAGCATACCGAATAACGGTACAATCCAGCCATCCACACTTAACACGACAGCAAAGCACATGAGCGCACAAATCCTCGCCGTCGCCAACCAAAAAGGCGGAGTCGGCAAAACCACCACCACCGTCAACCTAGCCGCCTCCCTGGCCTCCAAAGGCCGCCGCGTCCTCGTCGTCGACCTCGACCCCCAAGGCAACGCCACCACAGGCAGCGGCATCAACAAAGCCACCATCGAAAACGGCGTTTACCAAGTTGTCCTCGGCGAAACCGACATCCCCAACGCCGTCGTCCGCAGCAAAGAAGGCGGCTACGACGTATTGGGCGCCAACCGCACACTGGCCGGCGCAGAAGTCGAACTCGTCCAAGAAATCGCACGCGAAATCCGCCTCAAAAACGCCCTACAGCTCGTTGCCGACAACTACGACTACGTCCTCATCGACTGCCCCCCTTCTCTAACCCTGCTCACCCTCAACGGCCTGGTCGCCGCCAACGGCGTCATCGTCCCTATGCTTTGCGAATACTACGCCCTGGAAGGCATCTCCGACCTCGTGGCTACCGTCCGCAAAATCCGCCAAGCCATCAACCCCGACCTCGACGTAACCGGCATCGTCCGCACCATGTACGACAGCCGCAGCCGCCTCGTCGTCGAAGTCAGCGAACAGCTCAAACAACACTTCGGCAACCTGCTCTTCGATACCGTCATCCCCCGCAACATCCGCCTCGCCGAAGCCCCCAGCCACGGCCTCCCCGCCCTCGCCTACGATGCCCACGCCAAAGGCACCCAGGCTTATCTCGACTTGGCCGATGAACTGATTGCACGGTTGGAAAAATAAACAGAAATATGAATATAAAAAGGCCGTCTGAAAGTACTTCAGACGGCCTTTGGTTTATTTTAAATAACCGTTATATGATATTTCTATCGTATTTTGTTTATATAAATCAAAATATTTTTCTGTTTGAACAAAACCAAAATAATTAAAAATCTTCTCAAATTCAGAAAGTTTTTGTTCACTTACAGAAAGTAAAGGCTTCTCCGTCCCTAACTCAGCAAAAGATCTTTGGAACAACTTTATACCAATCCCTTTATTTTGGAATTCAGGCATGATCCTTAAACAGCATAATTTCTTTTCTTCAATCTCATTTTTTAGAATTGCCAAACCAGCAATCTTCCCATCACGCCATTCAAGTAAGATTGAGCGAGTTTTGTTATAGAGACCAGTAAATACTTTTTGCTCTAACCAATTCTCAAAATCTGGATATTGCTGAGACAACTGGTTCAAATTAGCAAATACATGATTAATTACAGGTAAAGCAATATTCTCTTGTTCTATAATAAGATTAGAATCGATAAGAGGTGTTCCTACTATCTCTTGGCGCTGAATTTGATTTTCATTATTAAATAAAGGTAAGGAAGCGTAAGGAGACAGAGCATTGGGGGCAAAAATAAAGTGATACGTCATCTTATACTCCTTGTTTTAGGTAGTAGAAATTTTGTGGAGGATGTTTCTTTCCACAGAATTCTTCTATTTGCAGAGGATGAGGAAGCAATCTAAAGTTTACTATTTCTATAGCATAACCATTATTGTGTTCTCCAAAATATTGGAAGAACCTTTCTTTCGTTATACCTGAATTATAATTGGTTTTTTCCCATAAAGAAATTAAATTATCAGAAATTACTCGTTTTACCTCAAACTTTGCAACAACCCTTGAGAGAGGGCTCGTACCATAAATATAAACTGTATTTACACTTAATTTGGGTAATGTCTTTCTATATTCGAACTTCTTTAGTCCCAAATTAATTTGTGTAATAAACTCAGGATGCATTGATATTAGGATATCCATTTTAAATTTCATCGAGGGAGTGATTGAAGATAATTGTGTACAAATTTAGTAATTTTTTTTTAAAAACTAATAAACATATTAATATAATGGAGAAAGATAATATATAAAAGTTAGGATTACGTATTATGCTACCATGCTCTGTAAAAAAAATAATTATTAAATTTACCAAAGAACTTGAAACTAATCCTATGAGTAATATAAATAACAAGAACATAAAAATTTTACGCGTAGATGTCTCAATTCTAGAAAACCTACCTAAAAGACTAAAACTTTCTGTCGACTTATCACCGTTATCCATTTTCCAGTGATAACCTAAACTATTTTGAACTATGTTATCTCCTTTATTCAGAAAAAGATATTTTTGCCAAATATCCTCTTGTGTTAGAGAGCGGCTAGTATTATAGTTTTTACTGTGATCCCCAAGTTCATACTCTTGATTAATTATCAAGAAAAAGTGAATTTTTTTAAATTTTACAAATTCTAAATGGCAATTATCCATTAAAAATGATGGCAACCATCTACTTTCATTAATCCTTACATCTAATATTTTAGATTTTATAGTCGAGCTTAAAACTCCTTCATCTTCTGGTGTAAATGATTTTATAAAGTTAGTCTTAGATGCTGTTTTAACTCTAAACCTAATGTAGGCATGCTTTGACTCTATTGAATTTAAATTATTATCTTTAACGATTTGTGCTATTTTTTTTAAATCAATAATAATTTCGGTACAGAGAATATCTTCCCTATAGGAGAATTTAAATGTTTTATGTATTAAAAATGGAATTATAATAATATTTTTCTTATTTCTTGTTATTGCGGTAAATGTTTGGTTTTTTGTTGTCGATATAGTAGGCTCGTTAAAAATAGCAGTAACCATATCTAAATTAGAGGATAGTTCCTTTCCTAAATCTAGGAAATCTGCAAACTCATACTTTCCAGGTATACTAATAAATAATTCTTTTTTATCTAATTTTTCCAGAGAAGTTATATCAATTAATAAGCCTAAATCTAGATATGTACATTTATTATCAAAATCCCATAAATTGAGGTGTAATTCATCTAGAAAAATATTTGCTTCCAAGTCGACTTCAGAAGGTTCTTTATGCGTCCTAAAAAGCAAACATGAAATTTTTTGTGTAGTCACGATTTCCTCATTTCACAAATAGATCTATGTTGTAATGATAATATAATAAATAATTACATTTATTTCAATCTCTCCCATTCCCTCAACAACCTCTTCACCGACACCGGATACGGTGTCTTCAATTCCTGTGCAAACAGTGACACCCTCAATTCTTCAATCATCCATTTAAACGCAGCGAGGTCGTCTGAAACGGGTTGTCCTTGTTTTACCAAACTGTCGGTTTTTTCCTGCCACATTTGTTCCAGCTCCTGTATATCGGCTTCGCGGGCTGCGTCGCGGGCGGGGTTGCCGCTGTATTTTTCGAGGCGCAGGGTCATGGCTTTGAGGTAGATGGGGAGGCGCGGCCATTGTGCCCACGGGGTGCGGGTGGCGAAGCCGGCGGCGAGCAGGGTTTGCAGGCGTAGTCTTAGAAGGTGGGTCAATGGATGTTTGCCGAGTTTGCTGTTGAGTTCGGCGTAGGCGGCTGCGGTTTCCTGCAGGTAGCGGCTGAGGGCTTCTTTGACGGCGGGCAGGCGGCTGCGGGCACGTTTGATTTGCTCTTTAAAGGCTTTTTCGTTGCGCGGCAGCTCGTCTTCGCCGATAAAGGCGCGGTCGCAGACGGCTTGGGTGAGGTCGTCGCGCAGGGCGTCAGCGTTGATGTGTTTGAGCAGCATGGCGGCTTGGGTGAAGCCTTGGATGCCTTTGTTCAAATCTTTTACCTGCTCTTTTAATTGCAGCTTCATCAATTCGATTACGCCTTGACGGTGTGCCTGTTCGGCGGCTTCTATGGTGTCGAACAGGCGCAGGGCGATGCGGCCGTCTTTTTCTTTTTGCAGGCCGAGGTAGCCGGTGAGCTGTTGTTTGCCGCGTGCGAACTTGATGGATTCGGGCAGTGTGCCGATGTCCCATGCGGTAACGTTGTCGCGCTCGAATTCTTGGGTGTTGTCGCGGAAAGTGACGGCGGCGGCTTGGCCGAGTTGTTGTTGCAATTCGTGCAGTTTGCGGCCGCCGGCAAGCTCTTGTCCGCCGTCGTCGATAATGCGCAGATTCAGATAGCAGTGTTCGGGCAATTCTTGCGCCGCCCATGCGTCTTGGTCGATTTGCTCGAGAATCCGCATATCGCCGGCGCTTTTGGCAATAAAGTGCGCCAACTGGGGAATGATGGCCGCTTGGCGGTCGGGATTGCTTTCGAGAAATTTGGTGATGAAATCGGGTACGGGCACGCAAATGCGGCGGATTTGCTTCGGCAGTGCTTTAATCAGCAGCTGGATTTTTTCGCGCAACATACCGGGCACCAGCCATTCGAGCGACGGCGCGTGCAGGCGGTTGAGGACGGTCAGCGGCACGGTCATGGTCACGCCGTCGAGCGGATGGTGCGGCTCGAAGCGGTAGGAAAGTTTGAACTTGCCGTCTGCGGTTTGCCAGAATTTGGGGAATTGCTCTTCGGTAATGTGCGCGGCGGCGTGTTGCATCAGATCGTCGCGGCTGAGGAACAGCAGGCACGGATTGTCGCGTTCGGCGGTTTTGAGCCAGGCTTCAAAGGTGCGGATATCGGCAAGGGGCAAAGGTTTCAGACGGCCTTTTTGAGATGCAGGCTGCTTTTTGGGTTTGGGGTCGTCTGAAACATTTTGTCGGGTGTGTGAACTCGGTTCACGCTCGTGGTTGGACGCATCTTTGGAATCCGCGTGCGCGGCTTGCGCCACGCGCCCTGCGTTGCGCTGGTTTGCTTGTCCGTTTTGATCGGCTGTCTTGTCCGACTGGGTTTGTCCGCCCTCTTCGCTTCCCCAAACGCCGCCTTTCGCGTCTTTCCACACCAGCTCGGGCAGGCGTTCGTTATAAAAAGCAAACAGGGCTTCGTCATCGACCAATACGTCTTGCTTGCGCGATTTGTGTTCGAGTTCGGTAATTTCTTTAATCAGCTTTTTATTGTGAACAAAAAAGGCCGTCTGAAGATTGCTTTCCTGTGCCACCAATGCGCCGCGGATAAAGATTTCGCGCGCTTCTTCGGGCGCAACTTTGCCGTAAGACACGGGGCGGCGCGGCAATACGGTCAGGCCGTAAAGCGTTACCCGTTCGCTGGCGACGACTTCGCCTCGTTTTTGTTCCCAGTGCGGCTCGAAATAATGGTAGCGGACGAGGTGCGGCGCTTCCTGCTCTATCCATTCGGGCTGGATAACGGCGACGTCGCGCGCGTAAAGGCGCGTGGTTTCAACCAATTCTGCCGCCATCACCCATTTGGGTTTGGCTTTGAACAGGGCGGAGGCGGGGAAAAGGTGGAAGCGGCTGCCGCGCGCGCCGGTGTAGTCGTTGCCGTCAGGCGATTTCATGCCGACGTTGGCGATAAGGCCGGTGAGCAGGGCGCGGTGGATTTGTTCGTAGCCCGCTTCTTTGGCGGCGCGAATTTGGGCGCGGTGTTGTTTCTTGTCCAGTTGTTTTTGCTTGAGTTTAGCCGCTAAATCTTGGTCGCCTTGGCTTTCAGACGGCCTTAATTGTTCTTGGGAAGGAGGTTGTCTAAACGCGGCTTCTTTGGTGGTCAAGCCCATTTCAATCGCGGTTTGGGCAAGCTGGTGGTGCAGCTCGCGCCATTCGCGCATCCGCAGGTGCGACAGGAAATATTGACGGCACCATTGCACTAACTGCTTGTTGGACAAGCCTTTATCACGCTCGCGCTGGAAACTGTCCCAAATGTTCAGATAGGCAAGAAAGTCGGATTGCTTGTCGGTAAAGCGTTCATGCGCCTTGGCAGCGGCATCGCGCGCTTCCAACGGCCGCTCGCGCGGGTCTTGAATCGACAGCGCGGACGCAATCACCAATATTTCCGCCATGCAGTCGTGTTTCTTCGCCGCCAACAAAATGCGCGCGATTTTCGGGTCGATGGGCAGGCGCGCCATTTGTTCGCCGAGCTTGGTCAGGCGGTAGCGCGTGTTGGTACCGATATGACCCGAACTGTTCTGCAGGCCGTCTGAAACATTGACTGGGTTGGATCGGGCATCCATGCCTGATCCGCGTACTTGGTTTTTCATATTTTGCATAGTCTTGTCGGTCGGGCATCTTCCCCGACATCATCTAAATTTGTCTTTATTGGTTTTCACGCCACTTATTGCGGATAAACATATTCCGCCTTGCCGTCGCGAATGTTCAAGCTGCCTGCATCGCCTGTAATCAGATTGCCCGTTACCGAGCCTTCGCTACAACCTGAAACCGGCATATCGTAGCCCAACGTGTGAATCAGGAACGTTGAAAGCTGCTGATGGAAGGCAATCTCGCAAGGTGCAAAAGCCTGGTTGGCAGCCTGTTGCACGGCCTTATCCGGGCTGTACAACACCAGTGGCACGAGATAGCTGTCGGGCTGCACCGTGCCTTGATTGTAGGTATCTTGGCGCACATACTGGCCATGATCGGAGGTATAGGCAAACAGCCAGTTGCCGTCAGGCTGCTTTTGCAGCTGCTCGAATACGGTTTGAATCATTTGGTCGGTTTTGTGGATGGTGTTGTCGTACTTATCCACAATATTGGCTTCGCCGAATACTTTATCTTGAGGCTGCAACAATGCGCCGTATGGGACGTGCGAACCGCGTTGATGCAACACAATAAAATGCTTGCCCTGCTGCAAATTGATTTTGTCGAACAGCGGCAGCAGTTTCTCATCAGGCATATTGTCGCCGTTGCCGTAGCCAAGCTGCGTCGGCTGAATCAGATGGTCAATCCACTTTTTACCGATTAAGTTCAAAATCGCCATCTCGTTTTCCGCCTGCGCGCTGTAAAAATACGTTTCATAGCCCTGCTCTTTGGCAAGGCGGAACATATTGGTATCGCCGCTACTGATTTGTTCGTAGCCGTTGGCATGCGGTATCGCATTGAAAAAGCTGGGCAGGGACACAGCCGTCATCAAAGCGGCAGAATAGCTTTGTTTCACAATCGGCTTAAAGTCGGCTTGCGAAAGCTGGGTTAAAAACGGCGAAGTCTCGCGCCCATAACCAAACAGTTTCAAATGCACCGCGCTTTCGCTTTCGCCCATAATTAGGACGATATTTTGAACACTGCCCTGCCCGATTTTGCTTGGCGCTGGCTGTTTGAACACAGGAATCTTGCTTAAATCAAACAACTGATACGGCAACACGCGCCCGATAAAATAGCCAAAGCTGAAATAATTGGCTTTAATGCGGCTGTATGTCGGTTTGGGAGAAATACCGTGTTCCTGCGTCGTACTGAATGAGCGTCCAAAAATCAGCAACATCGCCGCAATAAACAAAATATCGGCGGCAAAGTGCGTCTTACGGCGGAACTTGGCAAGGCTGCAAAACAACACGACTTCCAACACGCCCCACAACGCAGGCAGCCACAACTTATCCAACATCGACGCGCCCGCGCTGCCGACTTCGGTAACCTCTTTCAGCATCAGCCAATAATTAATGCCCGTCATCCAGCTTTGATAAACCGCGTAATGCACATTATTGGCAATAATGCTGAACGCGAAAAACACCGCAATCAACAAACGCGTCGCCTTATAACGCGCAAACAGATACAGCGCAGCAATTACAAATGTCAGCGCAAACGTTTCCACAATTTTTACCGCCGGCAGGGTTTCAATCCCAAATACAAAACGATAGGCAATTTCGCTGGCAGTAAGTAAAGACGAATACAAAACAAGCGTGAGGAAAGATTTTTTCATCATTAATAATTTCACAATAAAAAATTTACCGATTGGGTTTTAAAACCCAATATTCCCTTTTCAATATTTTTAGTTTCTCAATAATTTAGGCCGTCTGAAAATGAAACATGGCCTGCCATTTGATTAAGAAAGATTTTATTTTCAGACGGCCTCCACCGCCCCCAACTCCAGCAATACCTGAAAACCGTCATTGATATACCGTGAATCGGGCATTTCTAAAAACGGAATAATACCAACAAAATGCGTGCGATTTTCGGGTCGATGGGCAGGCGCGCCATTTGTTCGCCGAGGCGGGTCAGGCGGTAGCGGGGGGGTGTTGGAAGTGGCGGTTTTCAGGCTGTCTGAAAGAGGTTGGATTTCTTGCATATTATTGTTTTAAATGTGATTATACAATTGGCAGGCTGCCTGAAAAGTGCAGGCTGCTTTTTTATGTTTTCAGACGACCTTTCAGGTAGCCCGTGCTATTCGTTTGAAACGGTTTGATTAAAAAGGCAGGCTGAAGCCCGCCTGCCTGAAAATTGTCGGTTTATGCGGCTTTCTGCTTGATAAGTTTTGTTTCAATATCGTTCAACAGGCGAACTAATGAGCGTCCGATAGCATAAGCCAGATTGATGGGGACGGCGTTGCCGATTTGTTTGTATTGCGCACCAAGTGAACCTTCAAACTGCCACTCATCAGGGAAGGTTTGGATGCGGGCGTATTCGCGCACAGTCAACGGGCGGGTTTCTTCGGGGTGGCAGCGTTCGGTCTGTTTTTGTGCAGGGGCGCAGGTCAATGTCAGACTGGGTTCGTCCCATGCCAGCCGCCGCGCCATGCCGGTTTTGCCGCCGCCGAGAAAATAGCTTTTCTGCATGTATTCGCGCTGCAATGCGTCGGGAAGGTCTTTCCAATAACCGCCTGCGGGTACTTGCGCCATAATTTCCGCCTTACGCTGTGGGTATTTTTGCCCTGGCGATTGCGGTACGTCGTCTTTGTAAAGTTCGCCCGCTTTCAGTGCATCTTGCAGGGTCAGAATGCGGTGGTAGGGCGATGGCCAGTGGAACTCGACTTTGTCTGCCAAATCTTTACGGATACCAATTAAAAACAGTCTTTCACGTTTTTGCGGTACTTTATAAAACATGGCTTTAAGTACGCGGGGCGGCACGAGCTCATAGCCGAGTTCGCCGATAATATCGGTAATGGCCGTCAGTGTGCGCCCTTCGTCATGCGCCAGCAGTCCGCGCACGTTTTCGGCTACAAACACTTTGGGATTGGTTTCTTTCACGGCACGGGCAAACTCGAAAAATAGTGTGCCGCGCGTGTCTTCAAAGCCTAATTTTTTACCTGCATAGGAAAACGCTTGACACGGAAAGCCACCCGATAGGATGTCGATTTGGTCGCGGTAGGGGGTAAAGTCCAGTTTGGCAATATCGCCTTCTACAACATTCCAATTTGGACGGTTTTTCCGCAGGGTTTTACAGGCTGCCGCATCGATTTCGTTGAGTAATACGGACTCGAAACCTGCCTGTTCCATGCCGATTGCCAAACCGCCCGCGCCCGCAAACAGTTCCAACAGTTTGTACGGGCGGTTCGGTCGGATGGCGGCTTCTTCCTGCCAGCGGCTGTCAAATAGCAGGCGTGCTTCCTCAAATACTTCGAGCTGTTCGCGGCTGTACAGGCGGTAGTTGTTGTCAGTTTGGCGTTGCGGGACAAGCGTGCCGTTTTTGTCCCAACGGCGCAGGGTTTCTTTGGAAACGCTTAATATATCTGCAACTTGAGCGATGGTGTAGTGTTCGGGACTTTGCATAATTTGTCTAAACCTTAGTTATGGTTATTAATCGCAGCATAATCTAACCTGAAATGCTAGAGTCGTCAAACATTATTCATGGTTACTTAAATTTTGCACGGTTTCGCTGGAGGCAAGTGTTTTGATAATGCGGTCGAAATCCTTGCTGAAATCGGCCTCCACCGCAACCGAACCGATGGCGTTGATGAGTTCGTGATAAAAACCTTCATCGCCCGTCAGCCTGTGCCACAAATCTTTGCCGATGACGACATCGTAGTCGTATTGCTCGGTAATGCGGCGGTAATGGCTGCTCAAATCTTCCGGTTCGCCGTAAAGTACGCCGACAATCATGTCGTCGTTAGGGATTTTCAGATGGTTGGTACGCGACAGATTGCGTACCGATTTGAAATGCCCGGCAATGGTTTCCACATCGTCGGCATTGATGGTGTTAGGCCCAGCTTTAAGCTGGCAGTATTTTTTGCGCCCGTCAGTTTGGTCAGTAAATTCGATATCCATACCGCTGGCGGTGCTACCGACGGCATTTTGAATAGCGGAAATGAAACTCTGCATATTCTGCCCGAACGACGTATTGATGGATGTACCCAAAACGCGTGGGAACAGTAATGCTTTAGCAATACTTTCTGGGCTGGAATTGCCCGTCAGAAAATTGGCAAGATAAACCGTTAAAAAAGGGTTGATGTTGAACTGTTTCGGGTCAGTCAGTTTTTCGGTATTTTTGATGTGGTTTTGCGCGATACGGTCGCGAAACCATTGTTTGGCAGCATCCAGTATTTTTTGTTTTTGTGCTGTGTTCAAAGACATGGGTATTTCCTTTATCAAGTTGAAAATGACAGCCTGTGCAGACTGCTTTTTATTGTCAGGCCGCCTGTTTTCAGACGGCCTCCACCGCCCCCAATTCCAGCAATACCTGAAAACCGTCATTGATATACC
>NZ_KV830197.1:0-41851 GCF_001836705.1 Neisseria sp. HMSC061B04 | reverse complement strand
CCAGCAATACCTGAAAACCGTCATTGATATACCGCGAATCGGGCATTTCTAAAAATGGAAATGCCGCCACATCGCCCAAGTTCAGCGATGCCATGCGCAGGATGACGGCAGCGAGGTTGCTGCGGACGATTTCTGGGTCGGTGAATTCGGGGCGGCTGTTGAAATCTTCTTCTGAAAACAGTCGGATACACACGCCTGCGGAGACGCGGCCGCAGCGGCCGGAGCGTTGGCGGGCGGCGGCTTGGGAGATTTTCTCTACATGAAGCTGTTCCACTTTCGCCCGTGCGGAATAGCGTTTGACGCGTGCAAGGCCGGTGTCGATGACGTATTTGATTCCCGGTACGGTGAGCGAAGTTTCGGCGACGTTGGTTGCTAACACGATGCGGCGTTTCGCGCCTGAAGGGTGGAAGATTTTGTGCTGCTCGGCGTGTGACAGGCGTGCGAACAGGGGCAGGATTTCGTCGTTGCGGCGCAGCGTGGATTTGCGCAGGGCTTCGGCGGCTTCGCGGATTTCGCGCTCGCCCGGCAGGAACACCAAGATATCGCCCTCGCCGTAGCGCGCCAATTCGTCGGCTGCATCGACAATCGCGTCGGTCAGCTCGACTTCTGCGTCGTCTTCGTCTTTGCTGGTCAGCGGGCGGTAGAGGATTTCGACGGGATAGGTGCGCCCGCTCACTTCTAAAACGGGCGCGCCGTTGAAGTGTTGGGAGAAGCGTTCCGCATCTATGGTTGCCGAGGTGATGATGACTTTTAAATCGGGGCGGCGCGGCAGGAGCTGTTTCAAATAGCCCAAGAGGAAGTCGATGTTCAGGCTGCGTTCGTGTGCTTCGTCGATGATAATCGTGTCGTAGGCGGCGAGATAACGGTCGGTCTGGGTTTCTGCCAACAGGATACCGTCGGTCATCAACTTGATGCAGGCATCGCGCGAGGTGTGGTCGGTAAAGCGTACTTTATAGCCGACCGCGCTGCCGATTTCTGATTTCAATTCTTCAGCAATCCGCTCTGCCATCGAACGCGCGGCCAAACGGCGCGGCTGGGTATGCCCGATCAATCCTGCCGCCCCGCGCCCGAGTTCCAAACAAATCTTGGGCAACTGTGTGGTTTTGCCCGAACCGGTTTCGCCGCAAATAATCGTTACCTGATTCTCGGCAATGGCTTTTTTGATTTCGTCGAGTTTTTCGTGAACGGGCAGCGTGTTGTCGAATTCGGGTTTGGGCAGTTTGGACAGGCGTTGTAGATAGAGGTCGTGCGATTTTTTGTATTTTTCCTCAACCTTGGCCAAGCCGCCGTATTTATTGGGGTTTTTAAAGGCAGATCGCAGAAAATGGCGATCTTTGGAGAGGGTTTGGGCGAAATCGGGTTGCGGCATGATGGTGCAATAAATTAAATAATGTGAAAAGAATGGAATTATAGCAAAAGGCCGTCTGAAACTTGCTTGCTTTCAAGTTTCAGACGGCCTTTGCATGGATAAACCGTTTTAGTCGGCGGCGTGCCAAGGTTTTTGCATACCGGCGTGGAAACTCGGTTTTTCTCCGCCCCACAAGGTGTCGATGTCGTAGAAGTCGCGCACGGCAGGGAGCATGACGTGGACAACGAGGTCGCCTGCGTCGACGAGCGTCCATTCGCCGCTGTCGCCTTCGGTGCTGAGGATTTCAAAACCGGCTTCTTTCAAATCGACGGCAACGTTGTTGGCCAATGCTTTGACTTGGCGTGTGCTGTCGCCACTGGCAATAATCATGCGGGCGAACAGGGAGGTTTTGTCTTGGGTTTCCAAAACAGAGATGTCTTTGGCTTTAATGTCTTCAAGGGCGTTTACGGCCACTTCGACCATTTTTTGCAGGTCTTGCAATTCTTGTTCGTTCATTGTTTTCCTAGTTGAAATATTTTCAGACGGCATTATAGCTTATCTGCCTGAATAAACGCTATTTTTCATAGAGTTTGTGTTGGCGGATGTATTGGGCAACGGGTTGCGGCAGGCCGTCTGAATGGTGCGTTTTGGCGAGATCGGCACGGATTTGGGTGGAACTGGTGTTGTGCAGCGGCGCGTTGAGGATGCGGACGCTGCCGTTTTGCAGGGCTTCGCCGAGCCATGCGTGTAATTCGCGCGGGGTTTTGTTGAGGTTGTCGCCTTGGCGCATGGCGATGGCGATATGGGTCTGGCGCACGAGGGTTTGCCATTTTTTCCATGTGTGCAGCTGCATCAGGCTGTCGCTGCCCATCAGCCACCACAGTTGCGCGCCGAGAAACTGCTGGCGGAAGATTTGGACGGTATCAAACGTATAAGTCGCGCCGTCGCGGACGATGTCGCAGTCGCTGGCGGCAAATTTCGGCTCGTCGGCGATGGCGAGTTCAACCATATTGAGGCGCTCTTGTGCCGGCGTGCGCGTGCTGTCTTTGTGGTACGGGTCGCCTGCCGGCAGGAAGACAACGAGATCCAAACCGATTTCGTCGGCGAAGGCGCGGGCGATGTGGAGGTGGCCGTTGTGGATGGGGTCAAACGTGCCGCCGAATAATCCGATGTTTTTCATTTCGTGGTGGTGTCTGCGTTAGATGTTTTGGCCGTCTGAAGCAGGCAGGCTGCCGTCAACAATCAGGTTGAGCTTGCCTGTGGTCGGGTGGATGACCAGGCCGTGGATGGCGATGTTGTCGGGCATCAGCGGATGTTTGCGAATCAGCTCGACGGTATGGCGCACACTGTCTTCGACATCGTCAAAACCGGTCAGCCAGCCGTCCAAATCGATACCGGCATTGCGCAGGGTTTCGATACGGTCGTCGGGGATATTGCTGTCGTGTACGCGTTGGAGGAACTCTTCGGCGTGCAATCCGCGCATACCGCAGTCATGGTGGGCAATGACCATGATTTCTTTGACTTTGAGTTCAAATACGGCCACCAACAAACTGCGCATCACAGAACCCCAAGGATGGGTCACCAGCGCGCCGGCGTTTTTGATGAGCTTGGCGTCACCGTTTTTCAAGCCCAAGGCATTGGGCAGCAGCTCGATAATGCGTGCGTCCATGCAGGAGAGGATGGCCAGCTCACGGCCGGGGTATTTGTTGGTGAAATATTTTTCGTATTCGCCCGTTTCGACGAAATGTTGGTTATAGGCGAGGATTTCGCTCAATTCGCTCATGATGTGCTCGTTTCGGATGGTTTACTCTATTATAGCGGTTTTCGGGTAGTGCGGTTGTTTTGCAAATTCGCCGTAAACGGCTAAAATCGACGTATCTTTAGTTCTTTTGGAGGATGCGCCATGTCTCAGTCTTTCCGTTTTGAACGGGTATTCGCGTCCGATGTCCACGACGCATTGTGGGATTGGGCGCAAACCAGCTATGGCGCATCCGACGATTGGTGCATTCTATATCTCAACGGCCTGCCTTTAGGCCGTCTGAACCCGTTATGGCGCGAACGCCTCGGGCGCGATTGGACAGGCAGGCAGTCAACCCTTTCAGACGGTCTGAATTTGGAAACCGACAGCTGGGCTCAGATGGGCGACAATTTGCAAACGCTGGCGCGACAATGGCGCGAGTGCGGTTGGCTCAAAGGTTGGCGCGGTGAAAAGTTCGACATCTGCGACCAGTCGGGCAAGCCTTTATGCGCACTCGAACGCGCCGCCTTCCGTCCGTTCGGCCTAATGAGTCAGGCAGTGCATTTGAACGGATTGGTCGAAACAGAAGACGGTTTGCGCTTTTGGATAGGCCGCCGCAGTCCGCACAAAGCCGTTGATCCGAACAAACTCGACAATCTGACCGGAGGCGGCATCAGCAGCGGCGAGAGGCCGTCTGAAGCTGTCTGTCGCGAAGGTGAAGAAGAAGCAGGCATTCCCACTTCGTTAACCCCCCATATCCGACCGACTGCCCAAATATATAGTTTGCGCCCGGTTAATCGCGGTGTCCACAACGAAATCCTGTATATCTTCGACATCATCCTGCCCGAAGGCTTCCAACCCACCAATCAAGACGGCGAAGTTGCCGGTTTTGAACTGATGGACATCCCCACCCTGCTCGATGCCATGTTGAGCGGGCACATGATGCACGATGCCCAGTTGGTCACGATCGAAGCCTGCCGTCGATACGGCCTGATCGACCCCAAACATCCGCTGTCCGCATGGCTCGACAGCATCCGTTGCCGACCACATTTTTAAAGGCCGTCTGAAACCATGTTGCAACTCAAAAACATCAACAAACGCTTCGGCAGCAAAACCGTTGCCCAAGACATCAACCTAAACGTCGAAGCAGGTGAAATCCTCGCCGTACTTGGCCGCTCCGGCTGCGGTAAATCCACCCTGCTCAAAACCATCGTCGGCCTGGTGCGTCCCGACAGCGGCGAAGTCTGGCTCAACGGCGACAACATCACCGACATGCCGTCTGAAAAACGCAATATCTCGCTGATGTTTCAAGACTACGCCCTTTTGCCGCATTTAACCGCCCTCGACAACGTCGGTTTCGGCCTCAAAATGCGCCGCCTGCCCAAAGCCGAAATCGAAGAACAATCCATGCAGGCCTTGCGCGACATCGGTTTGGAACACGAAGCGCAACGCAAACCCGAAAGCCTCTCCGGCGGCGAACAGCAACGCCTCGCCCTCGCGCGCGCCCTCATCACGCGCCCGTCGCTGTTGCTCTTGGACGAAGCCTTCTCCAGCCTCGATACCCACCTACGCCACCACCTGCGTACCCTGACCGCCGAACGCATCCGCAGTCAAAACATCCCCGCCATCCTCGTGACCCACTCCGCCGAAGAAGCCTGCACCATGGCCGACACCATCGCCATCATGCACGAAGGCCGCATCCTCCAACACGGCACGCCGGAAACCCTTATCCGCCGTCCCGTCAACGCCCAAGCCGCCCTGCTGCTCGGTTTGGCCAACACCGGCGACACACGCTACATCCCCCAACACGCCATCCGATTCGACCCAAACGGCACAGCCGTCCGCATCAGCGAAGCCATCCCCCTCGCCGAAGGCACACGCCTCACCCTCGCCCATCCGCAATACAGCGATTTGATTTGGTATCCCCATGCCGACCACGATACGGACAAACCGCAAACCGGACAGGAAATCCGCATCAGCGTGGATGAAAGTCAGATTGTTTGGTTTGATTGAATTTGATGGATTAAAAAAGAAAAAGGCCGTCTGAAATTTAAGTTTCAGACGGCCTTGTCTATTCAATCAAAATCAGTCTTTCAACTTCGCCAACTGAATTTGAACTTTCGCCATTTTGTCTTCCAATTCCGCCAAATCGGCTTTGTCTTTTTCCACCAAATGCGCCGGGGCTTTTTCGGTGTAGCCGGGTTTGGAGAGTTTGGCATTGAGTTTGTCCAAGGCTTTTTGCAGTTTCTCAGCTTCTTTGCTCAAACGGGCGGTTTCGGCGGCTTTGTCGATTTCGACTTTCAACAT
The DNA here is from genome assembly GCF_001836705.1 of Neisseria sp. HMSC061B04. Classification (NCBI taxonomy): domain Bacteria; kingdom Pseudomonadati; phylum Pseudomonadota; class Betaproteobacteria; order Neisseriales; family Neisseriaceae; genus Neisseria; species Neisseria sp. HMSC061B04. Next base: position 36,458 of record NZ_KV830197.1, on the reverse strand, counting down.
CAGGCGCGCGCCGTTGCAGACGGCGACAGGTGCGTCTTCCGCTTCGGGCAGGTTGTCCACCAGCTTGGCTTCGGTCAGTCGGGTCAGCGACGGCAGGTATTTGAGCAGGCCTTCGAGTTCTGCGCTACCTTCGACAAAGAGCGGCGCTTTGACGTTTGGCGCGATACCCATTTCGCCGCGCAGTTTGCGCACTTCTTCCACCAAATCTTTCAATGCGGCCATTTTGTCGAAGGCCGTCTGAACGATTTGTTCTTTATCGGCTTGCGGATAGGCGGCCAACATGATGCTGTCGGCGGTTTTGGCATTCGCCAGAGGCGCAACGACCTGCCACAGCTCTTCGGTAATGAACGGCATGATTGGGTGCAGCAGGCGCAGGATGGTTTCGAGTACGCGCACGAGGGTGCGGCGTGTAGTGCGCTGGGTTGTCGGGCAGCCGGTTTGGATTTGCACTTTTGCCAGCTCGATGTACCAGTCGCAATATTCGTTCCACACAAATTCGTACAGCGTTTGCGCGGCAAGGTCGAAGCGGTAGGTTTCAAAGGCTTCGGCAACGGCGGCTTCGGCTTGTTGCAGTTTGCCGATAATCCATTGGTCGGCGAAGGTAAACGCCAACGGCTGCATTTCGTCTTGACCGCAGTCTTTGTCTTCGGTGTTCATCAACACGAAGTTGGTAGCGTTCCACAATTTATTGCAGAAATTGCGGTAGCCTTCGGCGCGTTTGAAGTCGAAGTTGACGCTGCGGCCGAGGCTGGCGTAGCTCGCCATGGTGAAGCGCAATGCGTCCGCGCCCATGCTCGGAATGCCTTCAGGGAAGAGTTTTTTGGTTGCTTCTTCCACTTTCGGCGCGGTTTCGGGTTTGCGCAGGCCAGTGGTACGTTTTACCAACAGTTTTTCCAAGTCGATGCCGTCAATCAAATCGACAGGGTCGATGACGTTGCCTTCGGATTTGGACATTTTTTTGCCTTCGTGGTCGCGCACGATGCCGTGGATGTACACGTCTTTAAACGGTACTTTGCCGGTGAAGTGGGTGGTCATCATAATCATGCGCGCCACCCAGAAGAAGATGATTTCGTAGCCGGTTACCAAGACGTTGGACGGCAGGAAGGCTTTGAGTTCGTCGGTTTCAGACGGCCAGCCGAGCGTGGAGAACGGCACGAGGGCGGAGGAGAACCATGTGTCCAATACGTCTTCTTCGCGGGTCAAGCCTGTTTTGCCGGCTTGTTTTTCGGCTTCTTCCTGATTGCGGGCAACGTAAACATTGCCTTCGTTGTCGTACCACGCAGGGATTTGATGGCCCCACCACAGTTGGCGCGAGATACACCAATCTTGGATATTGTTCATCCATTGGTTGTAGGTGTTGACCCAGTTTTCAGGGATAAAGCGCACCGCGCCGCTGTCAACGGCTTTTTTGGCTTTGTCGGCAAGGCTTAATCCTTTGAATTCGCTGTCAGGCTCGCCGCCGCTTGGGGTAGCGGACATGGCGACAAACCATTGGCTGGTCAGCATCGGTTCAATCACTGAACCTGTACGGTCGCCTTTCGGCGTCATCAGCGTGTGCGCTTTGATTTCGACCAACAAGCCTTGTTCCTGCAAATCGGCAACCATTTGTTTGCGCGCGGCAAAGCGGTCTAAACCTGCGTATTTTTCAGGCAGGGCAAAGCCTGGTTGCGCTTCGCCTTTGAAATTGAACACTTCGGCGTTTGCCAGCACTTTGGCTTCCAAGTCGAACACATTAATCAGGCGCGTGTCGTGGCGTTTGCCGACTTCGTAGTCGTTGAAGTCGTGCGCAGGCGTGATTTTTACGCAGCCGGTACCGAAGTCTTTTTCGACGTATTCGTCGGCAATCACGGGAATGGTGCGGCCGGTCAGCGGCAGGATTAATTCCTTGCCGATTAAGTGGGTATAACGTTCGTCTTCAGGATTGACGGCTACGGCCACGTCGCCCAGCAGCGTTTCGGGACGGGTGGTCGCCACGATAACGGCTTCGGCAGGATTGTCCGCCAGTGGATAGCGGATGTGCCACATAGAGCCTTGTTCTTCCACGCTTTCCACTTCCAAATCCGATACTGCTGTACCAAGCACGGGATCCCAGTTCACCAAGCGTTTGCCGCGGTAAATCAAGCCCTGTTCATACAGGCGCACAAACACTTCGGTAACAGTTTCGGCGCGCACGTCGTCCATCGTGAAATACTCGCGCGTCCAGTCGGCAGAGCAGCCCACGCGGCGCATCTGCTGCGTAATCGTGCCGCCGGAAACTTCTTTCCATTCCCACACTTTTTCCAAGAATTTTTCACGACCCAAGTCATGACGGGACACGTTTTGCGCGGCAAGCTGACGCTCGACCACGATTTGCGTGGCGATGCCCGCGTGGTCGGTGCCCGGAATCCAGGCGGTGTTGCAGCCTTTCATGCGGTAGTAGCGGGTCAGGCCGTCCATGATGGTTTGGTTGAAGGCATGGCCCATGTGCAGCGTGCCGGTTACGTTAGGCGGCGGCAGTTGGATGGAAAAAGACGGTTTGGTCAAATCCATATCAGGTTGGAAATAGCCCTGCTTTTCCCAGTTTTGATAATGTTTGGATTCGATTTCGGCTGGATTGTATTTGTCTAACATGATGGAACTTTGTGAAATTAAGGTTATTTTTGATGTGCGGATTATAACGCAAAAAGGCCGTCTGAATCATTTCAGACGGCCTTTGGCATACGGGTTTTAAAAATGGAACAATACCAGGCTGACGGCAATCACCGCCATGCCCGTTGTCAGGCCGTAAACGGTTTCGTGGCCGTCTGAATAGCGTTTGGCGGCCGGCAACAGCTCGTCCAACGCCAAAAACACCATCACGCCGGCTATCACGCCGAACACCGAGCCAAACACGGCAGGCGACAAAAACGGCTGTAAAACCAAATAGCCCAAAGCCGCCCCCAAAGGTTCGGCCAAGCCGGATAGCAGACACGCCCATACCGTTTTCTTCCGGCTGCGGGTGGCAAAATAAACCGGTGCGGCGATGGAAATGCCCTCCGGAATATTATGGATGGCAATCGCCAAGGCCAAAGGCATCCCGACCGCCGGATTTTCCAAGGTGGCAAAAAACGTCGCCAAGCCTTCGGGGAAATTGTGCGCCGTAATCGCAAACGCCGCCATCATGCCGACTCGCGCGATATGGCGGCGTTTGCTTTCTTGAAACGACGGGTCTTGCGCATCTAAAGTTTCATGCGGGTTCGGCACCAGGCGGTCGATCAGCGCGATGCCGCCCATACCGGCCAAAAATGCCATGGTCGCCGCCGCAAACGCGTGGTCTTTATCATAAATTTCAGCGAACGCCTCGCTGGATTTGCTGAAAATCTCCGTCAAGGAAACATACACCATCGCACCGCCGGCAAATGCCAAACCAAACGACAACACGCGCGGATTGGGCGTTTTGGAAAACATCACCAAACCGCTGCCTAATACGGTAAACAAACCGGCAGCCAACGTGATGGAAAAGGCAACGGCCAAATTAGACATCGAAAAATCGGGCATGAGAAAACCTGCGCTAAAAGCTGGGACAGGTTCAGACTAACACTTTTTAATGCATATGATAATAGTTATTATTTATTTTATTGATTGAATACACGGATTTTGAAACAAAAGGCCGTCTGAAAAATGGTTTTCAGACGGCCCTACCTACTGACAAAAAATTCAGGAATTGCTATTCAATCTCAACTGGTTTGCCTTGCTTATCAATATAAAAGAATTCATCTTCACTAAAATCTTCGTCTTTAAATTCATTCTTCATATTGACAAATGCCACACCATTTTGGAAATCATTAACAGTACCAAATTTGAACGGTATAACTACTTTACCGGTTTTATCTAAATAACCGAATTTGCCGTTTAATTCTGCACCGATCAAACCTTCACTCAATGAACCTAGATATGCATATTTAAAAGGGATAACTACCTTTCCCTTTTTATCGATATAGCCATATTTACCATTTTGTGAAACTCTTGCCATACCATCATTAAAATTAGAAGCACTTTTATATCGCGCAGGAATTACCCACTGATTTCGTTTATCGATATAACCCCATTTATCAAGAATCTGAACAGCAGCTACACCTTCATTAAAATCAAAAGCCCCTTCATATTTTGGTGGAATAACCATCTCACCTTTTATATTGATATAGCCATATTTATTTGTATCAGCAGTGACAACTACCGCCAGTCCTTCACTGAATAAGTCGATTTTAACATATTGAAATGGGAGGACAACTTTACCCTTTGTATCAATAAAACCCCATTTGCCTTTTTGTTTGACAGGGGCAAGGCCTTGTAAAAAATCACCAGGCAAGTTTTCAAATTTTAAAGGAATAACTTCTTTGCCACTGGCGTTGATGTAGCCACATAAAAGCTGATCTGATTTTCCTACGTTTTTACATACTGCTGCTAATCCTTCAGAAAAATCATTTGCAGTGTAATATTTGAGCGGAACAACAACTTTCCCTTGTCGATTGACAAAACCATACAAATAAGGAGCCTTCTTGTTACCCGGCTTAGTAACCATAGACAAGCCTTCTTCACTAAGGCAATCAACCGTGCTGTAACCTTCTCTACCGGTTAATTTTGGTTCTTCGCAAGTATCAGCCAGCGCAAGAGGCATATACACTGATGCAATAAAAACACCTAAAAATATTTTCTTCACACATTAACCTTTTTAAAAATGATGTATAGATTCTATAAAAAAATTATAAGGCATGTCCATCTTCAAAAACGGCAATGTTACTGAAAGGAAATATGGGACAATCTCCTACGCTTTTCCCAAGCTGCTACCGTCCCTCAACATAGCCACAAACGGGTTGTTTTGCTAAATCACACTGCCTTTGGAAAATACCGGCAATATCGCCAACATGAAGAACAGGCCACAAACTTTTTTCAAATCCATCCGTATTTCTTTTACAAAAAATCTTTACGTCAGTCCGATTGCAGTATAACAAGACATACTGGGAACAAAAGGCCGTCCGAAAAATGGTTTTCAGACGGCCCTTAAGTTTGAAATATCACCAAACCTTATCGCTTTCCAGCTTAAGCCTGATAGCGCGACAGGCCCAAGTCGTCGCTGCGGATTTCGGTGTCTTTGCCGCTCACGATATCGGCGGTCAATTTTGCCGAACCCAGCGACATGGTCCAGCCCAAAGTGCCGTGGCCTGTATTCAGGAACAGGTTTTCAAAACGGGTGCGGCCGATTAACGGTGTGCTGTCGGGCGTCATTGGTCTGAGGCCGCTCCAGAACAATGCCTGATTCAAGTCGCCGCCCTCGGGGAACAAGTCGTTGACGACCAAAGCCAGGGTTTCGCGGCGTTTTTCGGGCAGTTTGATTTCGTAGCCCGATAATTCCGCCATGCCGCCGACGCGGATTCTGTTGTCGAATCGTGTGATGGCGACTTTGTAGCTTTCGTCCAAAACGGTGGAAACCGGCGCGCCGTCGGAATTTGTGACCGGCAGGGTCAAGGAATAGCCTTTGACGGGATAAATCGGCAGATTGAGGTCCAACTGCGCCAAAACCGTCCTGCTGAAGCAGCCGAGCGCGCAGACGAAGGCATCTGCTTCAAACCGTTCTGTTTCGGTTTCGACTGCACTGATGCGCTGGCCGCTGTGTTCGATGCGGCGGATGGTTTGGTTGAAATGAAACTGTACGCCCTTTTCCTGACACAATTTGTATAGGTTTTCAGTGAAGAGGTGGCAGTCGCCGGTTGCGTCTGTAGGCAGGTGCAGGCCGCCGGCAATTTTGGCGGTAACGTGCGCCAGCGCAGGCTCGAATTCTGCGCATTCTTCGGGCTTCAGACGGCGGTAGGGCACGCCGTAGCGTTCCAAAACGGCAATGTCTTGTTCTGCCGCTTCGACTTCTTTGGTTTGGCGGAAAATCTGCAACGTCCCTTTTTTGCGCCCTTCAAAATTCATGCCGGTTTGCGCTTCAAAACGACGGAACATTTCACGGCTGTATTCGGAAATCCTGACCATGCGCTCTTTATTGATTTGATAGCGCGCTGCCGTGCAGTTTTGCAGCATTTGCCACAGCCATTCGATTTGATACAGGCTGCCGTCGGGGCGAAACAGCAAAGGTGGATGGTTTTTAAACAACCATTTCAGCGCTTTGGTCGGGATGCCGGGTGCAGCCCAGGGCGTGGTATAGCCGTAAGAAAGCTGGCCTGCGTTGGCAAAACTGGTTTCCATCGCCACGCCCTCGGCGCGGTCGATGACCGTTACTTCATGTCCGGCCTCTGCCAGATACCACGCGGAAGATACGCCGGCAACTCCGGCACCTAAAACCAGCACTTTCATTTTTCTCCTCCTCTGACTTTTTTCAAAACAAACTGATATACATCGGGCCGTCTGAATGTTCCGTTTCAGACGGCCTTGGACATCAATGCGGCAATTCACCGTTTTTGATTTTTTGTTTGAAGTCGCGCGTTTCATTGACGATGACTTTCGCCATCAACAAAAGCGCAATCAGGTTGGGCAATGCCATCAAGCCGTTGAATGTGTCCGAAGCCAGCCACACCAAATCAAGGCTCAACACGGTTCCCAGCATAACGGAAGAAACATAACCCACGCGGTAGAGGGCGGCAAAGCGTTCGCCGAAAACGTACACCGCGCATTTCTCGCCGTAATAACACCAGCCGAGAATGGTTGAGTAAGCAAAGAAAATCAGGCCGATGGTCACAATCCAGCCACCGATGCCGGGCAGCATTTTTTGGAAAGTGACGGTTGTCAACGCCGCGCCGCTCAATTCAGGTTTGACAAACTCGCCGCCTGCGCCGAGCAGACCCATGACCAACACGATACCGGTAATCGAGCAGACAACGATGGTGTCCAAAAACGTACCGGTCATGGAAACCAAGGCCTGGCGGACGGGATGGTCGGTTTTCGCGGCGGCGGCGGCAATCGGCGCAGAACCCATGCCCGCTTCATTGGAGAACACACCGCGCGCCACGCCGTAGCGGATGACCGTGCCGATGGCGCCGCCGGCCACGGCTTGCGCGCTAAACGCATCGGAGAAAATCAGTTTGACGGCAGGCATCAGTGCGTCAGAATTCACGACAATAATGGAAATACCGCCCACTACATAAAATACGGCCATAGCAGGCACGATAAAGGACGCCGCTTTGGCGATGCCCTTAATGCCGCCTAAAAGCACGATGGCCGTTAATACGGTCAATATCACGCCGGTGTAGGCAGGTTCGACGCCGAAGCTGGTTTGCACTGCCTGCGCAACCGAGTTGGACTGCACCGAGCTGCCGATACCGAAGGAAGCGAATGTGCCGAACAGGGCAAACGCGACGGCCATCCATTTCCAGTTTTTGCCTAAGCCTTTTTCGATGTAATACATCGGGCCGCCGGACATTTCGCCTTTGGAGTTGGTCACACGGTATTTCACCGCCAACACGCCCTCGCCGTATTTGGTGGCCATGCCGAAAATAGCGGTCATCCACATCCAAAATACCGCGCCCGGGCCGCCGGTTACCACCGCAGTCGCCACGCCGGCGATATTGCCCGTACCGATGGTGGCCGACAGCGCGGTCATCAACGCTGCAAAATGGGAAATATCGCCTTCATGGTCTTCGCCGTCTTCATGCTTCTTTGACGGCACAAACGCCTGTTTCAGTGCATAACCCAACATGGTGAACTGCAAACCTTTCAGCAAAACGGTCAGCAAAATGCCCGTACCGACCAGCAGCATCAACATAATAGGCCCCCAGACCCAGCCGCTGATGGTTTCAAAAAAGGCTTTGAGATTGTCTAAAAGCAATTGCATGGTTTTTCTCCTTTGTCTGTTTTATTTTTTAAAACACCACTTTTTTGTAGTGCCCTGTAATTTCAGCACAGAATGTTTAAGATTACAACATATTTATTTTCAAAAGCTTTTCGTATTTTTACCCTAAATAAAACCCAATCAACACCAAGAAAATTGTTTACAATCCAGAGCAGACCAAGACCCCAGCCCAATTAAAATGACAAATAAAAGCATGCTTTAAAACATCTTCCTGCCAACTGTTTAAAAAAATTCAGGCCATCTGAAAAAAGTCTTTCAGACGGCCTGAATGTGCGTGCCGCAATCCTATTCCAACAACCCAGCCAACATTCGGGCAAAACGCTCCGCCGCGCCTTCGCTGGTGTGCAGGTACAGGGCAGGTTCGATGAGTTCCAACTCATTGAGCAGGAAGGTATCGCCAATCAGTGTGCCGTCCACGCGGGCATAAACCGGCATTTGCGGCAAGGCGGCCAGTACGTCTTGCGCGGCACTGATGGCAAACTCGGGCGGCTCGATACCGAACACCGACACGCCATAGGCCGAGTTGGCGCGCCATTCGCCTTGCGGCGGCTGACGGCGCACGGCATGGCTGAATGCGCCGTTGAAAAACACCAGCGAGGTTTCGCCTGCCGTTTCGATTTCGCGGATATACGGTTGAACAATCATGCCTTGCGGATAATCCGCCATATCCACGTCCAATGCCTCCGCACAAACTTTGACCACACCTTTGCCGCTCTGACCGAATGCGGGCTTGACGACTGCTTCCGTCCAGCCTTGTTGTTTCAGAATATCGGCCAATTTGTCTTTGTGCGCGGGAACGAACACGCTGGGAATTACTTGCGCGCCGCGCGCCGCCAAATCGCACAAATACGTCTTTTCCATATTCCAAGCCATCAATTCGGGCGGATTGATAAAACGCTGCCCCGCCTGCCCGGCTTGCTCCAGCCATTGGCGGAAGGCTTCGGGTTCGGCGGCATAATCCCATGCGCACAAAGGCAGCAAAAACGGCGCGGACGGATGGTTTTGCCACGCATCAAATACGGTTTTCACACCCATGGTTTCCAAATGCGCCGCCAATGTTTTCAGGTTGTCCGACGGTTCGGGATAGGTTTGGCAGGTAATGAGTGCCAAAACGGTTTGCTCGGTCATGGTTGCATCTCGTTGCTAAAACCAAAATTATATAGCGAAATCAAACCAAAAGATTTTTCAGACGGCCTGATACATAAGGCCGATTCTGATAAAATGGTTTCCCCCTTTTCCGTCGGAACATGCTCATGAAATCTGCCCACGTCCTTGTCTGGTTCCGCCGCAACCTCCGCCTGCACGACAATGCCGCGCTTAATGCCGCCGTTGCAAGCGGTTTGCCCATCGCCTGCGTCTGGGTCAGCCAAAGGCCGTCTGAAAACCACAATCCGCGTCAAAGCCTGTTCCATTATCAAGCCGCGCAAGAGCTACATACCCGTCTGGCGGCACACCATATTCCCTTATATGCCGTCGCTTCCGACGAAGACCTCCTCCCCTTGGCCGCTTCGCTCCATGCCCATACCGTCATCACTGACGAAGCCTACACCGAAGCCGAAATCCGCCAAGACAACCTTCTCTGGCACAATTTCGACCGCGCAGGCATTGCCCTGCAACACGCCAACGACCGCGGTATCTTGGCCAAAGCCCCCCTCATGGATGCCAACGGCCTGCCCTACACCGATTTTGCCGCCTATAAACAAGCATGGTTGCAGGCCTATTCAGGACAAAGGCCGTCTGAAACCGAATTGCCTGTTCAAACCGGACAAAACGTTCCACTGTTTCCAGCCCATACCGGCGCAGTATTGCCTGCCTATCAACAGGGCGGCGAAACCGCGGCCTTAACGCAATGGCACGCGTTCAAACAGAATTTGGTTCACTACCCGATTACCCAAAATTTTCCGGCACGAAAAAACACCAGCCTCCTCAATGCCTACCTGTCCGCAGGCTGCATTTCACCGCGCCTGCTGGCCGCCGAAAGCTTGGCAAACCGACATTTCGAGTGGCTGGACAAGCTTATTTTCCGCGACTACTGCTACCAGCTCGCCTACCACCGCCGACTACCCGAAACAACCGATGCCGCCCCGGTGCGCGAATACTGGCGCAACGGCCAAACCGGCGTACCCGTCATCGACGCCTCCATCCGCAGCCTCGAAGCCACCGGCCACTTACACCCTGTTCTCCAGCAGCTGTGCGCCCACTATTTCTGCCATGCCCTCAACCTCGACCCCAACCAAGGCATCGCGTGGACAGCCTCCGTCCAAACCGGCACCGACCCCGCGCTCAACCAAGCCAACTGGCACCTTGCCGCTCAAGACACAACCACTGTCCGCTATGCTCACCGTTCGCACCAAATCGACCCCGACGGCAGCTACATCCGCAGTTACCTCCCCGAATTGGCACACCTGCCGTCCACCCTCATCCACACACCGTGGGCGGCCGCCGATGACATCGACACACACGGCTACCCCTTCCCCAAGGCCGTCTGAAACAGAGCTTCACACCAAAAAACCACACTAAACACAACTAAAAAACGCCCAAACAAAATATTTTGGTTTCAGACGGCCAAACAGATTGAATAGCCAAGATTTACACGGTAAACTTACATCATTAAAAAATTTTATTATTTCATTACAATGAAACCCGCATTCGACATAAAAACGTCACGTTTGGACGTCTTATCCATCCATCTGCACACCGCAGATCTAACCGAATTGGAAGAATTCCTGCGCCAACTGGCAGGCCAGTCCCAAGACGAATTCGTTCCCTTTATTTTAGACGTACAAGATTTCGACCATCCCGAATCCATCGATTTGGGCGGCATGATTTCCCTGTTTGCCCGTTACGGCATGCAAATCTTAGGGCTGCACCACACCAGCGACACATGGGCGGCGGCGGCGGCACGTTACCACTTGGTCTTCAAACAAGGCAACGCCACCCAGGCAGCCGACACACAGGCAGCGCCCACCCCGCGCCAAGCCCCGCAGCCGCAAGACGTACAAGCCACCGTCATCAACAATCCGACCGTATTGGTCAGCACGCCCGTGCGTACCGGCCAGCAGGTGTACGCTGAAAACGGCGACCTCATCGTTACCGGCATCGTCAGCCAAGGTGCAGAACTTATCGCCGACGGCAACATCCATATTTACGCCCCCATGCGCGGCAGAGCGTTGGCCGGAGCAAAAGGCAACACCAACGCGCGCATCTTTATTCATTCCATGCAGGCCGAATTAGTCTCCGTTGCCGGTATCTACCGCAACTTCGAGCAAGACCTGCCCGAGCATCTGCACAAAAAACCCGTACAAGTATCATTGCAAGACAACCGACTGGTTATCAGCGCAATCGACGCCGAATAAACATCAGTACTTAAAAAGGAAATATCGTGTCCAAAATCATCGTAGTAACTTCAGGTAAAGGCGGCGTAGGCAAGACCACTACCAGCGCCAGCATCGCAACCGGCCTGGCCCTGCGCGGCCACAAAACCGCCGTGATCGACTTCGACGTCGGTTTGCGCAACCTCGACCTGATTATGGGTTGCGAACGCCGCGTCGTGTATGACCTCATCAACGTCATCCAAGGCGAAGCCACACTCAACCAAGCCCTGATTAAAGACAAAAACTGCGAAAACCTCTACATCCTGCCCGCCTCGCAAACCCGCGACAAAGACGCGCTGACCCGCGAAGGCGTGGACAACGTGATGAAAGAATTGGCCAGCAAAAAAATGGGCTTCGAGTTCATTATCTGCGACTCCCCTGCCGGTATCGAACAAGGCGCACTGATGGCGCTCTACTTTGCCGACGAAGCCATCATCACTACCAATCCGGAAGTATCCAGCGTCCGCGACTCCGACCGCATCTTGGGTATTTTGCAAAGCAAATCCCGCAAAGCAGAACAAGGCAGCACTGTTAAAGAGCACCTGCTGATTACCCGCTACTCCCCTGAGCGCGTGGCTAAAGGCGAAATGCTGTCTGTACAAGACATCTGCGATATCTTGCGTATTCCGTTGATCGGTGTGATTCCTGAATCACAAAACGTCCTGCAAGCTTCCAACGCCGGCGAACCTGTCATCCACCAAGACAATGCCGCAGCAGCAGAAGCCTACAAGGACGTTATCGCCCGCCTCTTGGGTGAAAACCGCGAAATGCGTTTCCTCGAAGCTGAGAAGAAAAGCTTCTTAAAACGACTGTTCGGAGGTTAATACATGTCACTGCTCGATATGCTGTTCGGCAGAAAGCCGAAAACCGCCACCGTCGCGCGCGACCGCCTGCAAATCATCATCGCGCAAGAACGCGCACAAGAAGGCCAAGCTCCGGACTATCTGCCGACCTTGCGCAAAGAGCTGCTGGAAGTCCTGTCCAAATACGTCAACGTATCATTGGACGACATCCGCATCTCCCAAGAGAAACAAGACGGCTTGGACGTTCTTGAGCTGAACATCACCCTGCCGGAACAAAAAAAGGCTTAACACATGACCTTGACCGAATTGCGTTACATCGTAGCCGTCGCACAAGAACGTCACTTCGGACGTGCCGCACGACGCTGCTTTGTCAGCCAGCCCACCCTCTCCATCGCCATCAAAAAGCTGGAGGAAGAGCTGTCGGTATCCCTGTTCGACCGTAGCAGCAACGACATCATCACGACCGAAGCGGGCGAGCGCATTGTCGCCCAAGCCCGCCGGGTTCTGGAAGAAGCCGAACTCATCAAGCACCTTGCCAATGAAGAGCAAAACGAATTGGAAGGCGCGTTCAAACTCGGCCTGATTTTTACCGTTGCCCCCTACCTTCTGCCCAAGCTCATTACCGCGCTGCGTGAAACCGCGCCGAAAATGCCGCTGATGCTGGAAGAGAACTATACCCACATCCTGACCGAGTCGCTCAAACGCGGCGATGTCGATGCAATCGTCGTTGCCGAACCGTTCCAAGAGCCGGGCATCGTAACCGAGCCTCTGTATGACGAACCTTTCTTCGTCATCGTTCCCAAAGGACATCACTTTGAAGAACTCGATGCCGTTACGCCTCAGCTTTTGAGCGAAGAACAAGTGTTGCTGCTGTCCGAAGGCAACTGTATGCGCGACCAAGTGTTGGCAAGCTGTTCCGAATTGGCTTCCAAGCAAAAAATCCAGGGCTTGACCAATACCCTACAAGGCAGCTCCATCAACACCATCCGCCACATGGTTGCCAGCGGCCTGGCCATCAGCGTCATGCCGGCTACCGCATTGACCGAAAACGACCATATGCTTTTCAGCATTATCCCGTTTGAAGGCACTGCACCGCACCGCCGTGTCGTTTTGGCTTATCGCCGCAACTTTGTCCGCCCGAAAGCACTGACTGCCTTGCGCACTGCCATTTTGCAATCGCAACTGACCGGTGTAACGTTCGTCAACGAATAAACCGCAAAACAAAAGGCCGTCTGAACATTCAGACGGCCTTTTTTATTTTTAACCGAATAAAGGATTAGTAGCGGGTATGAACCTGGCTGCCGATAACGCCACCCAAAGCCGCACCACCCAAGGTAGAGCCGGTATCGCCACCAATCAAGTTACCTGCCACACCACCCAATACCGCACCAGCAGCAGTGTTGCGTTGGGTTTGAGTCATATTGGCACACGCGCCCAAAGAAGCGGCCAGCATGATCAAGGTCACAGTTTTTGCAAAAGTTTTCTTCATGGTTTGATTCTCCATCAGAGGTTAAGCTTTATATGAAATAGTATGGCACAACCTTTCATTAATATATTTTCTGATAAGTAAAGACAAATTAAACTAAGATAACGCTCTTAATGAACGGTTAAATGCAAAAACAAACGGTAATTCCAAAAGAATATTTATAAAATTTAATATATTTGGCATAAAATTGCGCATACATCAACTGTATTCGGTAGTGATACAATGACGACTTGTCTGAATTACCGGAAACACCCGTCATGAGTATCTACGCACTGGCACACATCATCCACGTTTATTGCGCGATTGCCTTTGTCGGCGGCGTATTTTTCGAAATGCTGGTCCTCTCCGTTTTACACACCGGCCGAGTTTCACGCGAATCGCGCCGCGAAGTCGAACGTGCCATGTCCTATCGTGCCGTCCGCGTGATGCCGCCTGTCGTCATTACCCTGTTCATCAGCGGCATCGTGATGGTGTACAACCGCTACCTGCCGATACTGCACCACCCTTTCGACAGCTCCTTCGGCATTATGCTGAGCATCAAAATCCTGTTGGCAGTAAGCGTTTTGGTACATTTTGCCATCGCCGTCGTCAAAATGGCACGGCACACCCTCACCGTCGGCTGGTCGAAATACATACACGCCGTCGTATTCAGCCATATGCTGTTTATCGTCTTTTTTGCCAAAGCAATGTTCTACCTGTCTTGGTAAACCTTACCCCTCCCCCACACACAAGGATTGTTTATGACCCAATACCCGTCCGTCGGCTCGCCGATGTTTTACGGCATCTTCTTTATTGCCGTCTTAATCATGATTGCCATCGATATGGTGTCGCTGAAAAAAAACGGCGCCCACAAAGTCAGCATTAAAGAAGCCCTCGCTTGGAGCGGCATTTGGGTGGCCGTATCCTGCGCATTTGCCGGCTGGCTCTATTTCGAAATGGCAGGTAACCCGGCTTACGGGGCCGTTGTCGCCAAAGAAAAAATCCTCGAATTCTTCACCGGCTATGTGCTCGAAAAATCCCTTGCCGTCGACAACATCTTCGTTTTCCTGATGATTTTCGGCTATTTCAAAGTCGAACCCAAATTCCAACACCGCGTCCTGCTCTATGGCGTATTCGGCGCCATCGTCCTGCGCGCCATCATGATTTTCATCGGCGCGGCACTGGTACAGCAATTCGAATGGATTCTCTACCTTTTCGGCGCATTCCTGCTCTATACCGGCATCCACATGATGAAACCCGAATCGGACGAAGAAGAAGACCTTTCCCAAAACAAAATCCTGACCCTGCTCAAAAAAGTCATCCCGACCAGCCCACAGTTTGACGGTGAAAAATTCTTTACCATTGAAAACGGCAAACGCATCGCTACGCCGCTTTTGCTGGTATTGATTATGATCGAATTGAGCGACGTCATCTTCGCCGTGGACAGCATCCCCGCTATTTTTGCCGTAACCACCGACCCTTTCATCGTCCTCACTTCCAACATTTTTGCCATCTTGGGCCTGCGTGCCATGTACTTCTTACTGGCAGACTTTGCCGAACGCTTTATTTTCCTCAAATACGGCTTGGCTTTCGTGTTGAGCTTTATCGGTATCAAGATGCTGATTATGCACTGGGTGCATATCCCGATTTCCATTTCCCTGTCCGTCGTCTTTGGCGCACTGGGCGCGTCCATCCTGACTTCTTTGGTGTACACGCGTCAGCAAGAGAAAAAATAATCTGCCGATATAAAAAGGCCGTCTGAACATTTCAGACGGCCTTTTCAAATATCAAACACCAGCTTATTTAGCAGCATCTTTCAATTTGTCGGCAGCTTCTTGAGTTGCATCGGCAGCTTTACCCAAAGCATCTTTAGCCGCATCTTTGGCAGCGTCTTTAGCTTCGCCCACAGCAGCTTTTGCATCGTCCAAAGCTTTGTCGCTGGCTTCTTTAGCACCATCGATGGCTTTACCGGTAGTTTCTTTAGCATCGGAAATTGCTTTCTCCGCAGTTTCCTTCGCATCAGCACCGGCTTCTTTAGCGTCAGAAACAGCCTGTTCAGCAACGCCTTTAGCTTCGGAAGCAGCAGCATCAGCAGCAGAAGCCGCGTGTTCAGCAGCAGCGTTCACATCAGAAGCAACGGCAGAAGCCGCTTCTTGAGTTTCCTGTTTCGCCTCTTGAGAACAAGCAGCCAAACCAGCCACCATCATCGCAGCAATCAATAATTTTTTCATGTTGTATATCCTTTGATCTAAAAAATATCCATCAGAACTGACAGATTAGAAAATCATAACATAATTAATACTCGAAAACGGGAGAATTAACGCCAAATAACAACCGATTTACGTTTTTTGAAAAAATTTCAAAAAAACAGTTGACGAAAAGAAACAAGCTCCCTATAATGCACAGCTTATCGGGTCGTTAGCTCAGTCGGTAGAGCAGCGGACTTTTAATCCGTTGGTCGAGCGTTCGAATCGCTCACGACCCACCAAATATGAAAACCTGCTTTAAAAAAAGCAGGTTTTTTTACATCCCTATCAAACCCTTCTCCATACGATGCCTCCCCTATCTTCAAAATCAAGCCATATGCAGGCTTTTTCTCAATGCCGCGTCTGAATGCTACCCAACGCATCACACCAGCACAAACCCACCTTTAATCAACCAAGCCCGACTCCCCCCCTTCCATCAACTTTTTCTAAAAACTTCCAAATACCTACCGTCAACCCACTCTAAATACTCTTGTATGCCAGACAATTTAGGCATAGACTAAAACTACATTCAACTACAAAACAGGAGAAAGTTTGATGAAACAACTGTCTATGTATATCAACGGCCGTTTTGAAACCGATTTTAACGGCACATGGCGCGATGTATTGAATCCGGCAACCGAAGAAGTCATCGCGCGTGAGCCTAAAGGCGGAAAAGCCGATGTTGACCGTGCCGTTGCCGCCGCCAGAGAGGCGCAAGCCGCATGGGAGCGTTTGCCTGCCGTTGAACGCGGCGCATACTTGCGCAAAATCGCCCAAGGCATACGCGAACGCGCCGACGAGCTGACCGACACCATTGTTGCCGAAGGCGGTAAAACCAAAGACTTGGCACGCATAGAAGTCATGTTCACTGCCGACTATCTCGATTATCAAGCCGAATGGGCGCGCCGTTATGAAGGCGAAATCATCCAAAGCGACCGCCCGCGCGAAAACATTTTATTGTTCAAACGTCCTTTGGGCGTAATCGCCGGCATTTTGCCGTGGAACTTCCCATTCTTCCTGATCGCCCGCAAAATGGGCCCGGCTTTGGTAACCGGAAATACCATCGTCGTCAAACCGAGCAGCGTTACCCCGATTAACTGCCACATTTTTGCTGAAATCGTTCATGCTTCAGGCTTACCGGCCGGCGTATTCAACGTCGTCAACGGCCCAGGCGCGGAAATCGGCAATGCCTTGGCATCACATCCGCAAGTCGACATGGTCAGCCTGACCGGTTCTGTAGAAGCAGGCCGCCAAGTAATGGAAGCCGCCGCCACCAACATTACCAAAGTCTCATTGGAACTCGGCGGCAAAGCCCCTGCCATCGTTTTGAAAGACGCGGATTTGGACTTGGCAGTGAAATCCATCTTGGCTTCGCGCGTCGGCAACACCGGCCAAATCTGCAACTGCGCCGAGCGCGTGTATGTCCACAGCAGCCTGAAAGACGCGTTCATTGAAAAAATGACTGCCGCCATGAAAGGCGTGCGCTACGGCAACCCGGCCGAAGCCGAACCCGGCGCACTGGAAATGGGCCCGCTGATTGAAGAGCGTGCCGTCAAAGCCGTTGCCGAAAAAGTCGAACGCGCCGTCAAACAAGGTGCGACGCTGGTCTGCGGCGGTAAACGTGCCGACGGCAAAGGCTACTTCTTCGAACCTACCCTGCTGACCGATACCGACAACAGCATGGACATCATGAAAGAAGAAACCTTCGGCCCAGTCCTGCCGGTTGCCACTTTCGACACGCTCGACCAAGTCATCGCTTTGGCAAACGACAGCGAGTTCGGCCTGACCAGCTCCGTCTATACCACCAATCTGAATGAAGCGTTTTATGTAACCCGCCGCCTGCGTTTCGGCGAAACCTACATCAACCGCGAAAACTTCGAAGCCATGCAGGGCTTCCATGCCGGTTGGAAAAAATCAGGTATCGGCGGCGCCGACGGTAAACACGGTTTGGAAGAATATCTGCAAACCCAAGTTGTTTATTTGGAAACCGATATCTAACCACCGATACTGCCCTTCATGAAGCAAAAGGCCGTCTGAAGCTGATTTTTCAAGTTTCAGACGGCCTTTCTGCCTTTATAGAAAAAAATACCGACATCGCGTAAAATAGAGCTAATTTTTCACTTTATTCAGGCCGTCTGAACACATGGGCAGCCTGACTTATTTTTCCGGAAAACATCATGAGCGAACAAAACAATCCTCAAATCGAGCCGCAGTTGGACGAAAACCAAATCATCGCCCTGCGCCGCGAAAAACTGCACAACATCCGCAAAGAACGCAACGCTTACCCTAACGATTTCAAACGCGACAGCTTTGCCGCCGACCTGCACACCCAATACGGCGAAATCAGCAAAGAAGAACTCGACCCGCAAGGCATTCCCGTCAAAGTGGCCGGCCGTATGATGCTCAAACGTCAAATGGGCAAAGCCAGCTTCGCCACCATTCAAGACGTGACCGGTCAAATCCAGCTTTATTTGAACAACAAAGGCGTGAGCCAAGAAGTCTTGGATGACTTCAACCACTGGGACTTGGGCGACATCGTCGGCGCAGAAGGCACTTTGTTCAAAACCAACCACGGTGAATTGACTGTGCGCGTGTCCAACATCCGCCTGCTGTCCAAATCCCTGCGTCCTCTGCCCGACAAACACAAAGGTTTGAGCGATCAGGAAACCAAATACCGCCAACGCTACGTCGATTTGATTGCCAACGAAGAATCGCGCAATACCTTCATCAAACGCAGCCAAATCATCCAATCCGTGCGCAATTTCATGGTGAACGAGCATTATTTGGAAGTCGAAACCCCGATGATGCACCCGATTCCCGGCGGCGCAACGGCGAAACCTTTCGTGACCCACCACAACGCTTTGGACATTCCGCTCTACCTGCGCATCGCTCCCGAGCTGTATCTGAAACGCTTGGTGGTCGGCGGTTTGGAGCGCGTGTTTGAAATCAACCGCAGCTTCCGCAACGAAGGCATGTCCGTGCGCCACAACCCTGAATTCACCATGATTGAATTCTACGAAGCCTTCTCCGACTACGAGCGCATGATGCAGATGGCGGAAGACATCATCCGCAACGCTTCCCGCGCGGTAAACGGCACGGCGAAAATCAGCTACAACGGCAAAGAAGTCGATTTGGAAAGCCCGTTTGAACGTTTAACCATTCTCGGTGCCATCAAAAAATACAATCCGCACTACACCGATGAGCAGTTGAACGATGAAGAATGGCTGAAAAAAGAAATCGTCAAACACGGCGAAAGCCTGCCTCCGTCTCCAGGCATCGGCAGCCTGCAACTTGCCCTGTTTGAAGGTTGCGCCGAAGGCAAACTGTGGAACCCGACTTTCATCATCGACTACCCTGTCGAAGTGTCGCCATTGGCACGCGCATCCGACAGCAAACCGGGTTTGACCGAGCGCTTCGAGCTTTTCGTTGTCGGCCGCGAACTGGCAAACGGCTACTCTGAGTTGAACGATCCGGAAGACCAAGCCGAACGCTTCAAAGCGCAAGTGGCGCAAAAAGATGCCGGCGATGACGAAGCCATGCACTACGATGCCGACTACATCCGCGCCATGGAATTCGGTTTACCGCCGACCGGCGGCTGCGGCATCGGTATCGACCGCTTGGTAATGTTGCTGACCGATTCGCAAACCATCCGCGACGTGATTCTGTTCCCGCAAATGCGTCCCGAATAACGCATTAAAATAAAATCAAGGCCGTCTGAAAACAAGACTCTGTTTTCAGACGGCCTTTTTGTTCAAATATGTAAAACGGTAGAATTCAAATCGATAATTCCTTTACATCATAATAATAAAATTCCATGATAATCAAAAGCATAATATAAAAAAGAATATGTAAACGTTTTTCAGTTTGTTGACAGTCTGCTAGAATACATCCAGTTACAGACAGCCTCCACACACAGGCCGTCTGAAAATTCAGAAACTCTGAAAGGTTTGTATGGATCAATTTTTCGAACAGCTTCACGGCTGGGTAAACGCCATCAACGACCCAATGTGGTCGGGATTGGTATATATGCTTTTAGGCGCAGGCCTATTTTTCACTATTACCACCGGTTTTGTACAATTCCGCCTCTTCGGCCGCAGTATCAAAGAAATGCTGGGCGGCCGCAAACAAGGTGATGATCCGCACGGAATCACACCGTTCCAAGCATTCGTTACCGGCTTGGCCAGCCGCGTAGGCGTGGGCAACATCGCCGGCGTGGCGATTGCCATCAAACTCGGCGGGCCGGGCGCGGTATTCTGGATGTGGGTAACCGCCTTAATCGG
This sequence comes from Neisseria sp. HMSC061B04, assembly GCF_001836705.1. NCBI lineage: Bacteria > Pseudomonadati > Pseudomonadota > Betaproteobacteria > Neisseriales > Neisseriaceae > Neisseria > Neisseria sp. HMSC061B04. The sequence goes on along the minus strand of NZ_KV830197.1, from coordinate 16,483 downwards.
CATGAGTTCGGCGTTCGTCGAATCTTCACTGGCCCAACTCTTTAAAGTCCGGGACTACGACAACCACCACTTCCGCGGCGGTCCTGCCTACTACATAACTCAAGGCCTGGGACAAAAATGGCTGGGCATTTTGTTCGCCCTGAGCCTGATTTTCTGTTTCGGCTTTGTATTTGAAGCCGTACAGACCAATACCATCGCCGATACCACCAAAGCGGCATGGGGCTGGGATCAACACTATGTCGGTGTCGCCTTGGTCATTCTGACTGCCCCGATTATCTTCGGCGGTATCCGTCGCGTATCTAAAGCCGCGGAAATTATCGTTCCGCTGATGGCGGTTTTATATCTCGTCATAGCACTCTTCATCATTGCTACCAATATTTCCCTGATTCCTGACGTGTTCGGTCAGATTTTCTCCAACGCGTTCAACTTTGATTCGGCTGCAGGCGGTTTCCTCGGCGGTCTGATTTCGACCACCATAATGCAGGGCATCAAACGCGGCCTGTATTCCAATGAGGCGGGTATGGGTTCCGCGCCGAACGCCGCAGCCGCAGCCGAAGTAAAACACCCCGTCTCCCAAGGCATGATTCAAATGCTGGGCGTTTTCGTCGATACCATCATCGTCTGCTCATGCACCGCCTTTATCGTCTTGACCTATCAACAGCCTTACGGCGACCTGAGCGGTGCGGCGCTGACCCAAGCGGCAATCGTCAGCCAGGTAGGCGAATGGGGAGCGGGCTTCCTTGCTGCCATCCTGTTTATGTTTGCCTTTTCAACCGTTATCGGCAACTATGCCTATGCCGAGTCCAACGTCCAATTCATCAAGAGCCATTGGCTGGTTACCGCCGTTTTCCGTATGCTGGTTTTGGCATGGGTCTACTTCGGCGCAGTTGCCAACGTACCCTTAGTATGGGATATGGCAGACATGGCCATGGGCATCATGGCATGGATTAACCTCGTTGCCATCCTGCTCCTGTCCCCACTTGCCTTCCTACTGTTGAAAGACTACACAGCCAAGCTGAAAATGGGCAAAGACCCAGAGTTCAAACTCTCTGAACACCCAGGCTTGAAACGCAAAATCAAATCCGATATCTGGTAAAACCAAAGGCCGTCTGAAATTTCAGACGGCCTTTTTAATCCCTGCCATTTAGACAAAACGATGCCCCTTAAAGCAGAAGCCTTAAGGGGCAGAGCGTTGCGGCACATCTTTTCAGACGGCCTTAAAGAAAGTATCGAAACCCTGCTGATGACGCAACGCCCTGCCTTGTCAGGCGATGCTGTTCAAAAAATGTTGGGGCATTGCACCTTCGAACCGACAGAGCTGAAAGCCGCTAAAAACACCTACACAGCCGAACGTTTCATCTGGCTGACCAAGCTGAACAACCTGCGTATTTTAGAGCAAGGCAGCGAGCGGCCATTGACCAATACCGAACGCGCCACGCTTATGGACGAGCCATACAGAAAATCTAAACTGACTTACGCACAAGCCCGTAAGCTGCTGGGTTTAGAAGATACCGCCTTTTTCAAAGGCTTGCGTTACGGCAAAGACAATGCCGAAGCCTCAACATTGATGGAAATGAAGGCCTACCACGCCATCAGCCGTGCGCTGGAAAAAGAAGGTTTGAAAGACAAAAAATCCCCATTAAACCTTTCTCCCGAATTACAAGATGAAATCGGCACGGCATTCTCCCTATTCAAAACCGATGAAGACATTACAGGCCGTCTGAAGACTGAACTGACCCCGGCATCAAACAAAACCTTATCAAGACCCTTCACTGTCAAATCCGCATCGAACGGCAGCACTTCAGCACCTTGGCTGCCATCGACAAAACGGTTTCTTCATTTCAAGCCAGCGTAGCCGACAAAAACGCCAAACAGCTGGAATTACCTGAAGTCTTACCATTGAAAGAATACCAATATGAGTGAGGCCAAATTCATAAGGATTATCGTCTTCTTCAACCTACTGGCCAAGCGCAAAGCCACCAATCAATTCCGCCAGTTTCTATTAAAAGATGGATACCAAATGCTCCAACTTTCCGTATACAGCCGTATTATCAAAGGTCAAGACTCGTTGCAAAAACACTACAATAGGCTATGTGCAAACCTGCCGCAAGAGGGTTCCATCCGCTGTTTGGAAGTAACAGAAAAGCAATATGCCACCATGAAACTACTATTGGGAGAGCTGAAAACCCAAGAAAAAAGGGTAAATTCCGACCAACTATTATTATTTTAAAGCCGCTTTTTTAGACAAAATAAAACGGGAAACCCTTACATAATAAGGGTTTCCCGTTGAGACATTGTAGCACTGCGAAATGAGAAAGGGAGCTACAACTATATCCCCCCATTGAACGAAACAATAAATTTGTAGTGTTGCAAAATAAAATAGAGACTTCCTAAATGAAAAAAGCACTACCTAAATAGGTAGTGCTTTCATATTAATTTGCTTATTCAGCAGAATCAGCTGCTTTATCAACCAATTCAACCAATGCCAAAGGAGCATTGTCGCCTTTACGGAAACCGTATTTCAGTACACGAACATAGCCGCCGTTACGAGCAGCAAAGCGTGGACCTAATTCGTCAAACAATTTAACTACAACATCACGATCGCGAGTGCGGTCAAAAGCCAAACGACGGTTTGCCAAAGAAGGTTTTTTACCCAAGGTAATCAAGGGCTCAACTACGCGGCGCAATTCTTTTGCTTTAGGCAAAGTTGTCACGATGGTTTCGTGAGTCAACAAGGAATTCGCCATATTGCGCAGCATCGCAGCGCGGTGGCTGCTAGTACGGTTTAATTTGCGGTTGCCATTACGATGACGCATGTCATTATCCTTTAATCTTCAAACTTACGGCTTTTCTAAGCCTACAGGCGGCCAAGCTTCTAATTTAGAACCTAATGTCAGACCTTTAGAGGCCAACACTTCTTTGATCTCATTCAAAGATTTACGACCCAAATTAGGGGTCTTGAGAAGCTCAGTTTCAGTACGTTGAATCAAATCGCCAATATAGTAAATATCTTCAGCTTTCAGACAATTAGCTGAACGTACGGTTAATTCCAAATCATCCACAGGACGTAGCAAGATAGGATCGATAGGAGGCGCTTTTTCTTCAACCTCTTCAACCGGAGTACCTTGCAGATCTGCAAAAATAGACATTTGGTCAATTAAGATACGTGCGGCACTACGTACAGCTTCTTCTGGATCAATAGAACCATTGGTTTCAATATCCAAAACCAATTTATCCAAATCCGTACGTTGCTCTACGCGTGCAGGTTCAACTTCAAAGCTAACACGACTGATGGGCGAAAAGCTCGCATCCAACTGAATCGCACCAATCTGTTTGTTCTCATCACGCAATACGCGACGACCTGAAACAGATTGATAACCACGACCTTGCTCTACTTTAATTTCCATGTCGATTTGACCATTGTCGGACAAGTGGCAAATAACATGTTCAGGATTGATGATTTCCACATCATGTGGCAAATCAATATCACCGGCTACAACAGCACCGGCACCTGCTTTTTTCAAAGTCAACTGAACTTGATTACGACCGTGAAGCTTAAATACGATACCTTTGATATTCAAGAGAACGTCAACAACATCCTCTTGAACACCATCAATAGTAGAGTATTCGTGCAATACGCCAGAAATAACTACTTCAGTTGGGGCAAAGCCATTCATGGATGACAGTAAGATACGACGCAAAGCATTACCTAAAGTATGACCAAAACCACGCTCAAATGGCTGCATAGACACCTTAGCTCGAGTAGAAGACAAGGTATCTACATCGATTTGACGAGGTTTCAAAAATTCGGTTGTGCTATTTTGCATTTAACTGTCCCTCATTGAGCTAGCATTATTTAGAGTAGAACTCTACCACCAGCTGTTCATTAATATCGCCAGACAATTCTGAGCGATCCGGCATATTTTTGAATACACCTTCCAATTTGTCGGCATCAACAGATCCCCAGCTTGGCAAGCCAATTTGAGTAGCCAAGCTCAATGCCTCTTGGATACGTACTTGTTTCTTAGCTTTTTCACGAACAGCTACAACATCGCCTGCTTTAACTTGGAAAGAAGGGATATTAACAACCTGACCGTTTACAACGATAGCTTTATGAGAAACCAATTGACGTGCTTCAGCGCGGGTAGAGCCAAAACCCATACGATAAACGACATTGTCCAAACGGGACTCCAGCAATTGCAACAGCAATTCACCGGTAGAACCTTTACGACGATCAGCTTCCGCAAAGTAACGACGGAATTGGCGTTCTAACACGCCATAAATACGACGGATTTTTTGTTTTTCACGCAATTGCAAACCGTAGTCTGACAAACGTGGTTTTTTCGCACCGTGCTGACCAGGTGCAGAATCCATTTTACATTTTGAATCCAAAGAGCGACGTGCACTCTTCAAAAACAGATCCGTACCTTCGCGACGTGCTAATTTACATTTAGGGCCAATATAACGTGCCATGTTTTAAATCACTCCAATATTAAATACGACGTTTTTTAGGCGGACGGCAACCGTTATGAGGCAACGGGGTAACGTCAGTAATGCTGGTAATCTTGAAACCAAGAGCGTTTAAAGCACGTACAGAAGATTCGCGACCAGGGCCAGGGCCTTTAATGCGGACTTCTAAATTTTTAACGCCATACTCTTGGGCAACTTTACCAGCTGCTTCTGCTGCAACTTGTGCTGCAAATGGTGTACTTTTACGAGAACCTTTAAAACCAGCGCCGCCAGAGGTAGCCCAAGACAATGCATTGCCTTGACGGTCAGTGATTGTAATGATGGTATTGTTGAAAGATGCATGAACGTGCACAATACCTTCGCTTACGGTTTTACGTACTTTTTTACGTACACGCGAAGCTGTGTTTGCTTTAGCCATTAATCAAATTCCTTAAAATTTATTTCTTACCGGCAATCGCTTTGCGCGGACCTTTACGGGTACGGGCATTTGTGCGAGTGCGTTGACCACGACAAGGCAAGCCACGACGATGACGGAAGCCACGATAGCAACCCATATCCATCAGTCGTTTAATGCTCATCGTTACCTCACGACGCAAATCACCTTCAACTTCATATTTAGCAACTTGCTCACGCAAAGCGTCTAATTGAGCCTCGTCCAAATCTTTTGCTTTAGTAGTAGGAGCAATATTTGCTGCCTCACAAATCAATTTAGCACGAGTCGCACCAATACCATAAATAGCCTGAAGACCAATTACGATATGGGCATTATTAGGGATATTTACCCCTGCAATACGAGCCATATTTTTTCCTTTTTAGGGCAAAGTATGTCACTATACCACAAAATCAAGAGTTAAGAAAACTAACTTCTTAGCCTTGACGTTGTTTGTGACGTGGGTCAGTACAAATTACGCGAACTACACGATTACGACGAATAATCTTGCAATTGCGACAAATTTTCTTTACAGAAGGTTGTACACGCATTTTATTTCCTTTTATCGTTTATCTTGCTCGGAAAACAATCCGAGCACGGGTTAAATCATAAGGAGTTAATTCAACTGTTACCTTATCACCTGGAGAAATACGGATATAGTGCATCCGCATTTTGCCAGATATATGACCAAGTACTACATGATCATTTTCCAGTTTTACTTTAAACGTTGCATTGGGCAAAGTCTCAAGGATTTCACCCTGCATCTGTATGGTATCTTCTTTAGCCATAAGCCTACTTACGTGATAAAGATTTCATATCTGGACGACTCATCAAATCTTCATACTGACTACTCATTACGTAGGAATTGATTTGCGTCCTAAAATCCATTGTAACGACAACCAAGATAAGCAAAGACGTTCCGCCTAAATAGAAAGGCACATTCAATGCTGTCGTTAAAAATTCAGGTATCAGACAGATTGTAGTGATATACAAAGCACCAAATAATGTCAGTCTCAGTACAACTTTTTCCAAATATCTAGAAGTTTGCTCACCTGGGCGAATACCAGGTACAAATGCACCACTTTTCTTCAAATTCTCAGCCATTTCTTTAGGACTAAATACTAAAGCAGTATAGAAATAGCAGAAGAAGATAATAGTTGTTGCAAATAATACAATATACAAAGGCTGCCCATGTTGCAGCATTGCAGCAACCTTGTGAAGAATAGAATTCGTACTATTTGAACCAAACCAACCTAAAAGAGTAGATGGAAAGAGAATAATACTGGAAGCAAAAATAGGAGGAATAACACCGGCCATATTTAGCTTGAACGGCATATGAATGCTTTGTCCTGGCATCATTCCAGAGCCAAATTGCCTTTTAGCATAATGCACAGGAACCTTACGCTGAGCACTTTCAAAATATACTACAGCATAGATCAACAGCAAAATACCAATAACAATAGATACTGCCATTAACATACTCATAGAGCCTTGTTCAGTCAAAGTCAACAACCGAACAATACCAGATGGAATACCCGATACAATACCTGCTGTAATAATTAAGGAAATACCATTACCGATACCACGCTCGGTAATCTGCTCCCCCAACCACATCAAAAACATCGTACCTGTAACCAAACAGACTACTGTAGAAATATGAAACTCAAGCGAACTTGTTACAACAACTCCTTGTTGATAAACAAATGTTGCAACACCAAAGCTTTGTAATACAGCCAATAATACCGTCCCATACCTAGTATATTTCGTAATTATTTTCCGACCAGCTTCACCTTCCTTTTTTAAAGCTTTTAAAGAAGGAATGATCTCTGAAGCAAGCTGAACAATAATCGACGATGAAATATAAGGCATGATACCAATTGCAAATATACTAAAGCGCTCCAACGAACCACCCGAGAACATATTTAACATTCCGAATATGCCGTTTGCAGCGCCTTCGTATAACTTAGCTAATGCAACAGCATCTACGCCCGGTACCGGTATATGAGCACCAATACGGAAAACGACTAAAGCTCCTAATAGAAACACTAGACGTTTTTTCAGATCTCCAAATTTGGATAATCCTGATAAAGATTGTTGATTAGCCACTATAGTGCAAGCCTTATTCTTCTACTTTGCCACCAGCAGCTTCAATTGCAGCTTTAGCACCTTTAGTAGCTTTTACACCTTTCAAGGTAACCGCTTTTGAAATTTCACCAGAAGCAATAACTTTTACATTAGAAGCAGTCGCAGGAATCAGACCAGCTTGTTTAAGAACCAAAACATCAATTTCGTTTACAGCAATCAGATTCAACTCACTCAAACGAACTTCAGCATTAGCGGCAGCAGTCAAAGATTTGAAACCACGCTTAGGCAGGCGACGTTGCAAAGGCATTTGACCACCTTCAAAACCTACCTTGTGGAAACCGCCAGCACGGCTTTTTTGACCTTTATGGCCACGACCACCTGTCTTACCCAGGCCACTACCAATACCACGGCCTACACGACGACTAGCGTGAGTAGCACCCTCAGCAGGTTGAATAGTATTCAAAAACATATTAAGACTCCACTTTCAACAAGTAGCTGATTTTATTAATCATACCACGGTTTTCAGGGGTATCCAAAACCTCTACTGTATGCTCACGACGACGCAAACCTAAGCCACGAGCACAAGCACGATGAGATTCAATTGTACCGATCAGGCTCTTAACCAATGTAACTTTAATCTTTTTTTGCTCAGTCATGGTTAGCTCCCAAAATATCTTCTACTGTCAAGCCACGTTTAGCGGCAATATCAGCAGGGGTATACAGTTTAGACAAACCGTCTAATGTAGCACGTACAATATTGTAAGGGTTAGTAGAACCATGCACTTTAGCTGAGATGTTATGGATACCCATAGCATCAAATACTAAACGCATTGGACCACCAGCTTTTACACCGCTACCTTCTTTAGCAGGTTGCATAAATACTTTAGTAGCGCCATGACGACCAATAACTTCATGATGAATAGTACCATTTTTCAAAGGTACTTTAATCATAGAGCGGCGTGCTTGATCCATTGCTTTTTGAACAGCAACTGGCACTTCTTTTGATTTACCCTTACCCATACCGATGCGACCATCACCATCACCAACAACAGTCAGTGCAGAGAAAGCCATGATACGGCCACCTTTAACTACTTTAGTCACGCGATTAACTGCGACCATCTTTTCAATCAGGCCGTCACCGCGTTCTTCAATTTCATGTTTTGCCATCTGAAAGTCTCCAAATATTAGAAGCTTAAACCATTTTCACGTGCAGCTTCAGCCAAAGCTTTCACACGACCGTGATATTGGAAACCTGAACGGTCAAAAGCAACTTTTTCAACACCTACTGCTTTAGCTTTTTCAGCAATACGCTTACCAACTACAGCTGCTGCTTCAACGTTGCTACCTGATTTCAGGCTACTACGTACTTCAGCTTCCAATGTAGAGGCTTGAGCCAATACTTTATCACCTTCAGCACTAATTACTTGAGCATAAATATGATTATTGCTGCGGAACACACATAATCTTACCATTTTCAAGTCCGCAATACGCGCACGGGTTTTGCGTGCACGACGGAGTCGGGTTGTATGTTTATCCATTAGTGAACCTCAATTATTTTTTCTTGGCTTCTTTCATCACTACTACTTCACCTACATAACGAACACCTTTGCCTTTATAAGGTTCAGGAGAACGGAATGCACGAATTTCAGCAGCGACTTGGCCAACCACTTGTTTATCTGCACCAGTCAAAACGATTTCTGTTTGGCTAGGAGTTTGAACGGAAACACCTTCAGGCATTTCGTATACGATTGGATGAGAGAAACCCAAAGACAAGTTCAAAACTTTGCCTTGCGCTTGGGCACGATAACCCACACCAATCAATTGAAGTTTTTTCTCAAAACCTTCAGAAACACCCTTAACCATGTTATTAACCAATGCACGAGCAGTACCAGACATAGCATTAGCCTGTTTACTGTCATTTTTTGCAGCAAAAGTCAATTTACCATCGTTTAGTTCAATAGCAACATCGGAATGCAAAGGAAAGGACAATTCGCCATGTTTACCTTTGATTACCAATGCATCTGTTCCGAATTTTACTTCTACACCAGCAGGAACAGTCACTGGGTTTTTTGCGACGCGTGACATTTACATTTCTCCACTAGGCTACGATGCACAACAACTCACCACCAACACCCTCAGAACGGGCTTTGCGATCAGTCATTACACCTTTAGAAGTACTAACAATAGCGACACCCAGGCCATTCATTACGCTAGGGATCTCACTTGATGCTTTGTAAATACGCAAACCTGGACGTGAAACACGTTTAATTTGCTCAATCACAGGACGACCTGCATAGTATTTCAATTGAATTTCCAATACCGGTTTTGCATCAGCAGAAACCGCAAAATCCTCGATATAACCTTCTTCTTTCAGAACTTTTGCAATTGCACATTTCAGTTTAGAGGAAGGCATGGCAACTGCTGCTTTATTAGCACGTTGCGCATTGCGAATACGAGTCAACATATCGGAAATAGGATCATGCATACTCATTATTTATACTCCTATTACCAGCTAGCTTTAACAACACCAGGGATCTCGCCACGCATAGCGATTTCACGGATCTTAATACGGCCCAAACCAAATTTACGGAAAGTGCCACGAGGACGACCTGTTAAAGCACAACGACGACGTTGACGTACAGGTGCTGCATTACGAGGAATGGATTGAAATTTCAAACGTGCTTCAAAGCGTTCTTCTTCAGTCGCATTAGCATCATTAATAACAGCGAAAATTGCCTCACGTTTAGCTGCAAACTTTTTCGCCAATGCTTGACGTTTCAGCTCACGATTAATAAGTGCTTTCTTAGCCATGATTATCCTTTAAACGGAAACTTGAATAGTGACAACAAAGCTTTCGCTTCTTCATCAGTTTTTGCAGTAGTTGTAATAGTAATATTCAAACCACGCAAAGCATCGATTTTATCGTATTCAATTTCCGGGAAAATAATTTGCTCACGAACGCCCATATTGTAATTGCCACGACCATCAAATGATTTACCGCTTACACCACGGAAGTCACGTACGCGAGGCAACGCAATAGTAATCAAACGATCCAAGAATTCAAACATTTGATCACGACGCAATGTTACTTTGCAACCAACTGGATAGTTATCACGGATTTTAAAACCCGCGATAGATTTACGAGCAACAGTAACAACTGGCTTTTGACCAGCAATTTTCTCTAAATCAGAAACAGCGTGCTCCATAACTTTTTTATCAGCAACAGCTTCACCCACACCCATATTCAAGGTGATTTTCTCAATACGTGGAACTTCCATTACTGATTTGTAACCAAATTGTTTAACCAACTCAGGAACAACTGTATCTTTATAAAACTCTCTCAAACGAGCCATGTTATCTCCTTATGCTCCAATGATAGAGCCATTTGATTTGAAGAAACGAACGCGTTTAACTTTGCCTTCATTTTCAATCAGCTTAATACCAACACGGTCTGCTTTATTAGTTTCCGGATTCAGGATTGCAATATTAGAAATATCCAAAGGCATTTCTTTAGTAATAATGCCACCCTCAATACCACGCATTGGATTAGGTTTTTGATGGCGTTTCACAACATTCACACCTTCAACAACAACTTTATCACCCAACACTCGAACTACTTGACCTTGCTTACCTTTATCTTTACCGGTAATCACTACAACCTGATCGCCTTTAATGATTTTATTCATCGCGCTATTCCTTATAATACTTCAGGCGCCAATGAAACGATTTTCATAAATCGCTCAGTACGCAATTCACGGGTTACCGGGCCAAAAATACGAGTACCCAGAGGTTCAAGTTTATTATTTAATAACACAGCGGCGTTGTTATCAAATTTAATTAGCGCACCATCAGGACGACGCACACCCTTAGCAGTACGAACAACTACCGCATTGTATACATCACCTTTTTTGACACGACCACGTGGGGCTGCATCTTTAACTGCAACTTTAATAATATCGCCAACAGAAGCGTAGCGACGCTTAGATCCGCCTAATACCTTGATACACATCACGCGACGCGCACCAGAGTTATCAGCCACATCTAAGATGGTCTGCATTTGAATCATATTAGTACCTTTAAATTAACCAACTTAATTTACCACTTTCATATAACTCGCACCTTACTTTAAGCTGCTTATTAAATGAAACCATCACGGTTCTAGTAAACCAGTCTTGGATCCCGAAGGGAGAGAAACTTCCATAAGAAGCTGGAAGATAAGAAACGAAGTTTACACGCAAATTAATTTTGCTGCAAGACTTCGTTTCTTATTAAGCTGCATTACTGTATTTTAAATCAAACAGTACGTGCTTTCTCAACCAATTCTTTGACAACCCAAGACTTGGTTTTTGACAAAGGACGAGACTCCTCGATTACCACTACGTCACCGATGCCATATTGATTGCTTTCATCATGTGCATGGATTTTAGTTGATAAACGAATGATTTTACCGTACAGAGGGTGTTTAACTTTACGCTCAACCAATACTGTAACAGTTTTGTCCATTTTGTCGCTTACCACTTTGCCTTGCAAAGTACGAACATTTTTAGCTTCGCTCATTACTTAGCACCTTTTTCAGTTAAAATGGTTTTAATACGAGCAATATCGCGACGTACACGTTTCAACTCGCTAGATTTACCCAACTGACCGGTTGCATTTTGCATGCGCAAGCCAAACTGAGCTTTCAACAAGTCCAACAAATCAGAGTTTAATTGCTCAATAGATTTGTCTTTCAATTCATTTGCTTTCATTATTGACCCACCTGTCTTACCACAAAGGTTGTAGGAATAGGCAATTTGGCAGCGGCCAATTCAAATGCTTCACGAGCCAAAGACTCAGGAACACCGTCCATTTCGTACAATACTTTGCCTGGTTTAATTTCAGCAATGTAATATTCCACATTACCTTTACCGCCACCCATACGAACCTGGATAGGTTTCTCAGTAATTGGTTTATCAGGGAATACACGAATCCAAATGCGACCGCCACGTTTAATATGACGAGTCATAGTACGACGAGCAGCTTCGATTTGGCGGGCAGTCAAACGACCACGGCCTACGGCTTTCAAACCGAACTCACCGAAACTTACTTTGTTACCGCGAGTAGCAATACCAGTGTTACGACCTTTTTGTTGCTTGCGATATTTCAGTCTAGTTGGCTGCAGCATTACGTCCACCTGCCTTTCTTTGTTTCTTCTCATGCTCAGGTTTAGAAGATTTAATATTACCTTCTGTATAAACCCAAACTTTCAGACCCAGTACACCATAAGTAGTGTGCGCTTCGCTAGTTGCATAATCTACATTTGCACGCAAAGTATGCAAAGGTACGCGACCTTCACGGTACCATTCGCTACGAGCGATATCAGCACCATTCAGACGGCCTGAAGTCATGATCTTGATGCCTTTGGCACCAGAACGCATTGCATTTTGCATTGCACGTTTCATTGCACGACGGAATTGGACGCGTTTTTCAAGTTGCTGAGCAATACCATCAGCAATAATTTGCGCATCCAACTCAGGACGGCGAATCTCTTCAATATTTACATGAACTGGCACACCCATCAGAGCTTGCAAGTCACGTTTCAAGATTTCGATATCCTCACCTTTTTTACCAATAACCACACCTGGACGAGCAGAGTGGATAGTGATACGTGCAGATTTAGCAGGACGTTCGATTACTACGCGACCAACTGAAGCATTTGCCAATTTTTTGCGCAAGTAATTACGAACATCAATATCTTGTTTCAAAACAGTTGAAAAGTCGGTGCTTTTAGCAAACCATTTTGAAGCCCAGTCTTTAGTTACCGCCAGGCGAAAGCCTGTAGGGTTAATCTTTTGTCCCATAGCTTTTCCTTAGTTGCCCACTGTCACATTAATATGACAAGTTTGTTTCTCGATGCGGTTACCGCGACCTTTGGCACGAGCTTGGAAACGTTTCAAGCTTGGGCCTTTGTCAACAAAGATAGTTACCACTTTCAGTTCGTCAATGTCAGCACCATTGTTGTGCTCGGCATTAGCGATTGCTGATTCCAATACTTTTTTAATTAGCTCAGCACCTTTTTTAGGGCTGAATGCCAAGATATTCAAAGCTTGGGCAACGTCTTTACCACGAATCAAATCAGCTACCAAGCGAGCCTTTTGAGCTGAAATACGGGCATTTTTATGTTGTGCACTTACTCTCATGATTCACCTTATTTCTTTTTAGCCTTTTTATCGGCCAAGTGGCCTTTAAAGGTACGGGTCAATGAGAACTCACCTAATTTATGACCAACCATGTTGTCACTGATAAACACAGGCACGTGAGTGCGACCGTTATGTACAGCGATAGTCAGACCAATGAAATCAGGCAAAATGGTAGAACGACGTGACCAAGTTTTAATTGGGCGTTTGTCGTTGCTTGCACGAGCAGCATCTACTTTTTTCAGCAAATGCAGGTCTACATATGGGCCTTTTTTTAATGAACGAGCCATACTAATTAACCTTTATTTGAGTAACGACGACGAACAATCATGTTATCCGTGCGTTTGTTATTACGAGTGCGGTAGCCCTTAGCAGGAGTACCCCATGGGCTAACCGGTTCGCGAGCTTCACCAGTACGGCCTTCACCACCACCATGTGGGTGATCGACAGGGTTCATGACAACACCACGAACGGTCGGACGAATACCACGCCAGCGGTTAGCACCAGCTTTGCCGATTTTTTTCAGGCTTTGTTCTTCGTTACCAACCTCACCAATAGTTGCACGGCAATTCACGCTAATTTTGCGCACTTCACCAGAACGCAAACGAACTTGAGCGTAAGCACCTTCTTTTGCAAGCAATACCGCAGAAGCACCAGCTGAACGAGCAATTTGTGCACCTTTACCTGGTTTCATTTCGATACAGTGAATAGTTGTACCAACTGGAATATTGCGAATCGGCAGAGTGTTACCTACTTTGATAGCAGCTTCAGCACCGGAAACTAATACTGCGCCGGCTTGAATACCACGAGGAGCAATGATGTAGCGACGTTCACCATCTGCATAGCACAACAATGCGATAAATGCAGTACGGTTAGGGTCATACTCGATACGCTCCACTTTTGCAGGGATACCGTCTTTGTTACGTTTAAAATCTACAACACGGTAATGGTGTTTATGACCACCACCTTTATGGCGGGTAGTGATATGACCATTGTTGTTACGACCGGCAGTAGAATTTTTCTTTTCCAGCAGAGGTGCATAAGGTGCACCTTTGTGCAAACCTTCTGTTACCACGCGAACCATGCCGCGACGGCCTGCAGAGGTCGGCTTCATTTTAACGATTGCCATTTTGTTTATTCCTTATCTGCAGCTGCAGCAGCGGCTTCCAAATCCAACTCTTGACCGGCAGCCAGGCTTACGTAAGCCTTTTTAACATCGCTGCGACGACCTAAAGTGCGACCAAAACGTTTAATTTTACCTTTAATGGTAACAGTAGTAACGTCTGCAACTTGAACACCGAACAGCAACTCAACTGCTGCTTTAATTTCAGGTTTGGTTGCATTTGCCAAAACTTTAAACGTCATTTGGTTACGTTTTTCAGCCAATACGTTGCTTTTTTCAGAAACGATAGGTGCCAAGATTACTTGAGTCAAACGTTGTTGATTCATACCCATTGCTCCTCTAATTGTGCAACTGCATCTTTAGTGATAACGACTTTTTTGTAACGCAGCAAGCTGTAAGGATCAACTTGTTGGGCTTCCAAAACCAATACGTTAGGCAAGTTGCGTGAAGCCAAGTAAACATTCTCGTCGAGCTGTTTAGTTACAAACAGAACTTGCTCCAAACCCAAGTTTTTCACTTGTTCGGCAAAAACTTTAGTTTTAGGAGTTTCAGCAGTCAATGCTTCGATTGCAAACAAACGTTCGTCACGAGCTAATTGGGACAAAATAGTCGCCATACCGGCACGGTACATTTTACGGTTCACTTTTTGAGTAAAGTTTTCGTCAGGTTTGTTTGGGAATGCACGACCACCTTTACGCCACAGCGGAGAAGAAGTCATACCGGAACGAGCACGGCCGGTACCTTTTTGGCGCCATGGTTTTTTAGTAGAGTGGTTTACTTCGGCACGAGTTTTTTGAGCACGGTTACCAGAACGGGCATTTGCCAAATAAGCAGTAACCAGTTGGTGAACCAGAGCTTCATTGTATTCACGAGCAAACAAAGCATCAGAAACAGCCAAGCTGCCAGATACTTGTCCTTTAGCGTCAATTACTTTCAATTCCATTACGCACCTACTTTCACGCTAGGACGAACCACGACGTCGCTGTTAACCGAACCCGGAACAGCACCTTTAACCAACAAGAGTTGGCGTTCAGCATCAACACGTACAACTTCCAATTTTTGAACAGTTGCTTTAGTGTTACCGTATTGACCTGCCATACGTTTACCAGGGAACACTCGACCAGGGTCTTGTGCCATACCGATAGAACCAGGAACACGGTGTGAACGGGAGTTACCGTGGGAAGTACGTTGAGCACCGAAGTTATGACGTTTGATCGTACCAGAGAAACCTTTACCTTTAGAGGTGCCGGTTACATCCACTAATTGACCAACTTCAAACATGGAAACGGTAATTTCATCACCGGCTTTCAATTCAGCCAATTTCTCTTCAGTCAAAGCAAATTCAACCAAACCACGGCCGGCTTCAACACCTGCTTTCGCAAAGTGACCAGCCTCAGCTTTGTTGACACGATTAGCTTTTTTCTGACCAAAGGTAACTTGTACAGCAGTGTAGCCGTCAGTATCTTTGGATTTTACTTGTGTAACGCGGTTGGCAGACATATCCAAAACAGTTACCGGAACAGAAACACCCTGTTCGTCGAACACGCGAGTCATACCAACTTTGCGTCCAACCAGACCTAAAGTCATGATTATTTTCCTTTTTAAGTAAAGGGGCGGGCTACGATTGGCCTGCCTTTCAGACAAAGTTAAACTTGATACGGATGTACCAAGTCCGCCATTATAATTGACAACTCAAAGAAATATCAACAAAAATTTCAATTTAACTTCTTAAGCCCCTCTTTTTTTCTGGAGAATACTACAAAATATCAGAAATTTTCAGACGGCCTAAGAATTTTATAAAAAACCGAACAGCTAAGCTGTTCGGTTTTCCAGTTCTTATTGAACTTTAATTTCTACATCTACACCTGCTGGAAGATCCAGTTTCATCAATGCATCAGTAGTTTTATCAGTCCAGTCCACAATGTCCATCAGACGCAAGTGGGTGCGGATTTCCAATTGTTCACGAGAAGTTTTGTTCACGTGAGGAGAACGCAAAATGTTGAAACGTTCGATTTTAGTTGGCAAAGGAATCGGACCTTTAACAACAGCACCAGTGCGTTTAGCAGTTTCAACGATTTCTTGCGCAGAACGGTCAATCAGACTGTAGTCATAAGCTTTTAGGCGGATACGGATTTTTTGGTTTGCCATTTATCAATATCCCTCAATTAAGCGATAATAGAAGAAACCACACCTGCACCT
>NZ_KV830196.1:0-323 GCF_001836705.1 Neisseria sp. HMSC061B04 | reverse complement strand
GCGACACCACCGTTAACAACGACGGTGTGAAAGTCGCAGGCGGTCCTAGCCTGACCAAGTCCGGTATCGATGCCGCCGGTAACAAAGTGACCAACGTGGCCGACGGCGACCTCAATGCCAACAGCAAAGACGCCGTCAACGGCAGCCAACTGTTTGCGACCAACCAAAACGTCGCCAACAACGCCGCCAACATCGCCAAAGGCATCAACTTCGGCGGTACCACCGGCAGCAACAACTACGCATTGGGCGACACCATCAATGTCAAAGGCGACAGCAACATCATCAGCGAAACCGTAGCCGGTGGTGCACAGCTGAAACTGGCC
>NZ_KV830195.1:0-2434 GCF_001836705.1 Neisseria sp. HMSC061B04 | reverse complement strand
ACAGGGGATAGGCGGGACGGCCGCGGTGGTCTCGAAGGTAACGGTTTTTTTGACGATTCAGGTATTGTTCGATCGGTTGCCAATCAATCACCTGATTCAACTTCAATAGTGGGAAACGGTCGATGTGTTTGGCAATCATGGCTTGTGCGGTTTGCCGGAAGAAGGTGCTCATGAAAAATCCCCTAAATGTCTTAGTAGGAATTTAGGGGATTTGGGGGAATTTTGCAAAGGTCTCAGGCTAGGCGTTGTCAGCGTTTTCGGATATATGCTAATATTTTCTGCAAAGTATCTGCTAATATTTAATATTCTGCAAGGTATCTGTTTAATCAGATTTGAACTTAGTTATCAAGCATAATTATCAGTATTCGAAATCCCAGTTAATTAAATATTCAGAGATAATCGTTAAGATTGATTTAAGGATGAAAGTGCAAGACCAAGAAAACATTAAAAACCAAGAAGAACAAGAAAACCAGCCAAAAGAAGACAGTGGGGCCATGACCAGGCTGCAAGATGTGTTCAATCTTTCGCATGACCAGGCCCATCCCGATAAAATTGATGCCGTCATCCGCGCCAATACTCGGGTGTCCGGAACCAATATGTGGGTATTGATGTTTGCCATTGCCGTGGCGAGTATCGGTCTGAATATGAACAGCACGGCGGTAGTGATCGGCGCGATGTTGATTTCGCCGTTGATGGGACCGATTGTAGGTATGGGTTACGGTTTGGCGGTAGGGGATACTGCGCTGATCCGTCAAGCCGTGCGCAATATTATTATATTCGTCGTCATCAGCTTGATTACCGCTACGTTGTATTTCCTGTTAACCCCGCTTAAAGAGGCGCAAAGCGAGCTTTTGGCGCGTACTCAGCCGACCCTTTGGGATGTGTTGATTGCCTTCTTCGGCGGTAGTGCGGGTATTGTGGCGCTGACCCGAAAAGAGGGAGGCAATGCCATACCGGGAGTGGCGATTGCTACCGCATTGATGCCGCCCCTGTGTACTGCGGGCTACGGACTGGCACATGGCAACTGGCACTACTTTCTCGGTGCTTCATATCTTTTTGCCATCAACTGCGTGTTCATCGCTTTTGCGACCTTGTTGTTTTCCAAGCTGCTCAAGCTGCCGCGCAGGGGGTTGGTAACGGAATCCAAACGCCGGTTGCAAAGCATCATTATTACCACCGTCGTGTTGGCTGTGATGATTCCGAGCGGCTATATGGCATCAGGACTGGTGCGTCAGGAGATCTTCAACACCAAAGCCAATGCCGCCATTGCCACTGCGCAGCAACAGGAAGGTTTTTTCGTGCTGCGTAAGGTGTTGAACCACAGAGAAAATAAAGTCGGTCTGATTGTCAATGGAACGGGCAATGCCGAGAAAATTTCCGTCTTGCTGGTGAAAAGCCTTAACGCGTCGGGGGTGAAAGAGCCGAAGGTCAACGTGGTCTATGCGGGAGGGGACGATGCCAAAATCGAAGAATTGCTGGCAAACCGAAACAACCCGGTGCAGTTGCAAAACGAGCTGAAAGAGCAGCAAGCCTACATCGATACCGTGCTTGCGGGCAAAACTGCCGATACCGCCGGTGCTGACGATGCTGCGGTACTTAAGGAAATAAAAGCCCAATATCCCGAAGCGGAAAAAATCGTTGTCGGACGCGGCTTGGTTTGGGAGAAAGCGCAAGCAACCCCTGTTTCCGAGCAGTCTGAAAGCGGCAAAAACACTAAACCGGGGACAGGCGAACATGACGATATTGTCGTGGTTTCGCTCGAATTTAAGGAGCCTTTGCCTGCCAAAGATCGCGAACGTTTACAGGCGTGGTTGAACCAGCGTTATGAGGGTAAAGTCGTGCGCATGTTTGTGAACACTCAAGTTTCAGACATATAACCCGTTTCACGAATACTCCGCCTGTCGGCTTTATCCGTTTTCAGGAAATAATTTTATTCTTTAACGACCAAATCCGCCTCAAACACGCTCCTTAAGGCGTTGGAGAGGCGGATTTCTTCGGCGTGTTCCAGTATGTCGCGGGTGATGTGCGTTTCGATGACGGTGTCCGCGCCCAAGTAGGTTTGCGGATGCTGCAACACGGCTTGGCGCATGACGCCGTTGAGGATGTCCAAATCCAGAGACGGGGTGAGCCATTGCCCTTGGTATTTGACGAACACGTTGCTTCTGCCGCCTTCGAACAGGATGCCGTCTGAATTGAAAAACAGGCTGTCGAATGCGCCTTGTGTTTCGGCGGTTTGCCACGCTTGGTTGTACAGGGTGCGGCGGGTGGTTTTGAAGCGGCGCAGCAAGCCGTAGCCTATATGAAATTTAAACTCAACAAGTAGGATGTGTGCGGAACGCACGCATGCGGTTTTCAAGGTTTGAGCTAAGAGGCCGTCTGAAAACAGAAAAACCTTTCAGACGGCCTTTTTGTTTTTGAATATTGTAAGTGATTG
>NZ_KV830194.1:0-41786 GCF_001836705.1 Neisseria sp. HMSC061B04 | reverse complement strand
GCCTAGCATAACTGCTAATCTACGTCAGCCCCAAGACAAAATCCGCCAACAATTGCAAATTTTGCGTGATCAAAATATGATCGAATTCATTGGTCGCGGACTTTACAAAAAAATCAACAAATTGCACCCAACTCCCAAGGCGTTTTAATTTCAAATCATGATACTGAATTCACAAGAAATATTTATTCTTCTGCCATTCTGAAAACGGTTGAAGTACAAAGAAATATTGCCGCAAAGGGCAGTAGCCGTAAAAAGTCGGAGAATTATTGGCAATTTATATGTGATTTCGACAAACCGGCTGAAGAAGCCGCCATTTATCAAAGTCGTTTGAAAAAAATTTTTTCAGACGACCTTGTCCTCTACAACAAAAATTCCCTTAACGTCATGCGGAAGATATTGGAAAAACATCCAACTGGCTGTTTCGATATGATTTTCGCAGACCCGCCTTACTTTCTTTCCAATAACGGCTTCAAAAGCCAAACATACGTTTCATTCTGAAACCATGAAAACACAAAAGGATGGTAGATGAAATGTGTTTGGACATTCCCTCCTCCCAATAAAGCCGAAAAAACATTCGGCAAACATCCGACACAAAAACTACTCACCTTACTTGAACGCTGCATACTGTCAGCTTCCAACATCGGGGATTTAATTTTTGATCCTTTCATGGGTAGCGGCACAACAGGCGTTGCTGCCTTAAAACATGGTCGGAAATTTTGTGGTTGCGAACTAGAAGAAGATTTTTTTGAATTAGCAAAGAAAAGACTACAACAAAAGCTGTAACTCCATCTTATCTTAAATTATTCGAACAATACCATCCCTACCCTGTCTGGCCATTTCACGGACTTCCCGCATGAATTCTTTTTTAAAATAAAATGCATGATTCTTATTTGAAATATTCCGATTATATTGTGCAGAAAATATAGGATGGTATGGCTTGGAATCTTTTGATCTGATTTGGATAAACACACCGTTTGATGTATGAATGTATCCGTCGCCGGAATTAATATCAGATAACAGCTTACTTTTAATTTGCGTGAAATCAGCAGCTAACTGTCTGAAAAGTTCACCCCTTCATTTATTTGCACATGATCGGCTGACTGTATGTACCATTGGTCAGAATCGTTGTCGACTTTACAAATAGGAACATATAGCAAATTCTTTATTTTTTAGTATATCCAACTGTCTTCAAAGCTTATCTGATCGCTGATTAACTGATCAAAGTTACTGGAAATCTGCGAGATAAACATAGTCTCTAGTGGTGCACCATCTGTATCTGCTTTATTGGTTTTCAGTTCGCCATCAAAAAAATCTGTCAAAGAATTTGTATTCTTAAGTCCTATCAATTTCTCGATAAACTGCCCTACCCCGCCTTTATTTATCTTCATTTCAGAGGTGAACTTGGGAAATCTGGTTTGATATTCAAGTTTTAGATCTCCTAGCGTCCTTCCGACGTTTTCTCTAAAAAACCATACGAATCAGTTAGATTCATTATCACAGTTTCCGTCATTAACATAGTCCTTAAAAGTTAAAAGTTCAGGTAAAGAAATATCTAATGCGCTAGCCAAACGAATAAGATTTAATAGGGCGGGGTTACGGTCTCCACGTTCTATCATTCCGATATAAGTCCGGTGCATATTCGCTTTTTCAGCCAATGCTTCCTGACTTAAATCCTGGAGTTGTCTTAAATGACGAACATGTTTGCCAAATTGTTTTAAAATTTCTGATTTCATGATGACTATTCTTAATGTTTGCAAATTAAATTCCACATACAATAAGTATCAACTTTAGTTCTAATACGAAAGGCCGTCTGAAACCCTATATTCAGGTTTCAGACGGCCTTTTTATCTACCCGATTTTATTCGCCGTAATAGGCTTTGGTCAGGATTTCTTCCATGTCGGCGACCATAGCGAGGCGTGGGTTGGCCGGGGTGCATTGGTCTTCAAAAGACATCATGGCCAGTTCTTTTCTGCCGTCGAGGAAGGTTTTCTCATCGATGCCCTGCTCTTTAAACGACATTTTGATGCCGACGTTGACCGCCAGTTCGTGGCAGGCGCGGGCGAAGGATTCGACGCCTTCTGCCGGTGTGCTGCATGGCAGGCCTAAAGTACGGGCGATTTCCTGATATTTCAGGTCGGCTTTGTAGTAGTTGTACTTCGGCCAGGTGGCGGTTTTCTGCGGGCGCGTGCCGTTGTAGCGGATAACGTGCGGCAGCAGGATGGCGTTGGCGCGGCCGTGCGGAACGTGATATTTGCCGCCGATTTTGTGTGCCATCGAGTGGTTGATGCCCAAGAACGCATTGGCAAACGCCATGCCTGCGATGGTGGAGGCGTTGTGCATATGCTCGCGCGCTTCAGGATCGGCCGCACCGTGTTTGTAGGAGCGTTCGAGGTATTGGAACACGAGCTTGATAGCTTGCAGGGCGAGGCCGTCTGTAAAGTCGTTGGCCAGCACGGAAACGTATGCTTCGACGGCGTGGGTTAATACGTCCAAACCGGTATCGGCGGTTACGCTGGCGGGGACGGGCATGGTAAACGCAGGATCGACAATCGAAATGGTCGGGGTCAGCGAGTAGTCGGCAATCGGATATTTTTTGTCGCCGTCGCTGATGACGGTAAACGGCGTAACTTCGGAGCCGGTACCCGATGTGGTAGGAATGCCGATGAATTTGGCTTTGCGGCCCAACTCGGGGAAGCGGAACGCGCGTTTGCGGATGTCCATGAATTTTTGCACCAAGTCTTCAAAGTCGACTTGCGGCTGCTCGTAGAAGAGCCACATGGCTTTGGCCGCGTCCATCGGCGAGCCGCCGCCCAGCGCGATGATGGTGTCGGGCTGGAAGCTGCGCATCAAATCCGTGCCTTTATAGACGGTTTGGACGCTCGGATCGGCTTCGACATCGGTAAACAGCTGGATGGTCACTTTGTTTTTGCGTTGGTGGAGCTGGTAGGTGATTTTATCGACAAAGCCCAGATCAACCATCGAACGGTCGGTCACGATCATGACTTTTTCGCAGTCTTTCATGTCTTGCAGATATTGGATGGAATCGCGTTCAAAATAGATTTTGGCGGGCACTTTGAACCATTGCATGTTGTTTCTCCGACGGCCTACTTTTTTGATGTTTAACAGGTTGACTGCGCTGACGTTGCCGCCGACGGCGTTTTTACCGTAAGAGCCGCAACCAAGGGTCAGAGAAGGCAGGAAGGCGTTGTACACGTCGCCGATGCCGCCGAAGGTGGAAGGCGAATTCCAAATCACGCGCAGGGCTTTGACGCGGGAGCCGAACGTTTTGACCAATTCTTCATCGGCGGTATGGATGGCGGCGGAGTGTCCCAAGCCGTCAAAGGCAACCATTTCTTCGGCGAACTTCAAACCTTGTTCGGTCGAATCCGCCTTAATCATGGCCAAAACAGGCGAAAGTTTTTCGCGGGTCAGCGGCTCGTTCGGGCCGACTTCGCGGCATTCGGCGATGATGATGTTGGTTTTTTCAGGCACTTTAAACCCGGCCTGTTCGGCAATCCATGCCGCCGGTTTGCCCACAACGGCGGAATTGAGTTTTGCGCCGCCGCAGCTGGCGCAATTCGCCGTTACGCCGAAGATAAACTCTTCGAGCATGGCTTTTTCTTTTTTGTTGGCAAAGTACACGCCGTAGGATTTGAACTCTTCGGCCAACTCTTTGTAAATCTCTTTATCGGCAATCACCGCTTGCTCGCTGGCACACACCATGCCGTTATCGAAAGATTTCGACATCACAATATCGTGCGCCACCTGTTTGATGTCCGCCGTTTTTTCAACATAAGCAGGTACGTTGCCCGCCCCGACGCCGAGCGCAGGTTTGCCGCAAGAATACGCGGCTTCCACCATCGCATTACCGCCGGTCGCCAAAATCGTTGCCACGCCCGGATGCTTCATCAGCGCGGAAGTGCCTTCCATAGACGGCTTTTCAATCCACTGGATACAGTTTTCCGGCGCACCGGCCGCAATCGCCGCATCGCGTACAATACGCGCTGCATGGGCGGAACACTGCTGGGCGGACGGGTGGAACGAGAAAATAATCGGATTGCGGGTTTTCAGTGCAATCAGGGATTTGAAAATGGTGGTGGAAGTCGGATTGGTCGTCGGCACGATACCGCAAACCACGCCGACCGGATCGGCAATTTCAGTAATACCGGTTACATCGTTTTCGCTGATGACGCCCACGGTTTTCAAATCGCGCAGGCGGCGCACGACGTTTTCGCAGGCAAACAGGTTTTTCGTCGCCTTATCCTCAAACACGCCGCGTCCCGTTTCTTCGACCGCGTGCATGGCGAGTACACCATGTTTGTCCAGCGCGGCAATAGAGGCTTTGGCAACAATAAAGTCAATCTGCTCCTGATCGAGCTTAAGAAACTCGTCCAATGCCCGTAAACCCTTGTCAACCAGGCTGTTTACCTCGGCTACGGCTGGGCTGACGACGTTGTCGGCTGATGCGTTCATGGTGTATCTCCTTAATAAAAGGTGGCAATAAGGTCAATAAATTTTCACTACGATAACTATAGGTAATTTAGTTACATTTTGCTTTGACCTACATCACAAACCATGATTGAACTTTTCAGACGGCCATTTTATCGTTTATTCATTTTAATTCTTTGAAGTATAATATTTTTATCCACACAAAAACAAAGACGGTTATTCTTCGTCGCTTTCCTCGGTAATTAAGATAAAAACAGAAAATCGATGTATTAAAATTACAAGCGTAAATAAACAAAGGCCGTCTGAAAATATTTTTCAGACGGCCTTTTTTGCTTTGCCTTTTATTGGCTGATGTCTTCCAGCGTACGGCCTTTGGTTTCTTCACCCAATACCAAGATTACCGCCACAATCAGCAGCATAACCAGGGCAAACATCATAAAGATATTACCGAAGCCGCCGCTGTTGCCCACCATCGCTGCCACTACCATAGGCGCGAGTATGCCGCCGACGCGGCCGATGGCGCCTGCCCAGCCGGATGCGAAGGCACGGAAGCGCAAGGGGTAGAGTTCGGGGGTGTAGGTGTACAAAACGCCCCATGCGCCCAAGTTGAAGAAGGACATCAGGCTGCCCCAGATCATGACTTCGGCCGCAGTGGTGCTTTGCCCGAAAAACCATGCGCACGCGGCGCAAGCGGCCAGGAAGCCTGCCAGCGTTGCTTTGCGGCCGATTTTTTCCACCAAGGCCGCGGCGGCTATATAGCCGGGCAGTTGCGCAACAATCATTACCAACACATATTCAAAGGTTTTGACCACGGTATTGCCCTGCTCGACCAGCAGTTTGGGCAACCAAGTGAAAATGCCGTAATACGAAAACACGATGCCGAACCAAACCAGCCACAGCATCAGCGTGCGCCGTGCAAACGGATGTTGCCAAAGTTGGAAGAAGCGGATGCGTTCGCGCGGGGCGACCGGTGCGGCAACGGCTTGTGTCGGCGGCGTGATGCCCGATTGAATTTCCAGCGCGGATACCAAACGGTGCGCTTCGTCGGTTTTGCCGCGGGAAAGCAGGTAAGGCACGGATTCGGGAACGAATTTCAACACCAACGGCACATAAAACAGGGGCAAGGCGCCGAATAAAAACGCGCTGTGCCAGCCGGTTTGCGGAATAAAGAAATAAGACACCAACGCGGCCGAGAGCCAGCCCAAGCCCCAAAAGCTTTCCAGTAATACAATAAAACGGCCGCGTACTTTCGGCGGTGCATATTCGCTGACCAGCGACACGGCGACGGGCAGTTGGCCGCCCAAGCCGACGCCGACAAAAAAGCGGCACACCAGCAAAACCGTCAAATCAGGCGCGAGCGCGCACAAACCTGTGGCAATGCTGTACACCACCATCGTACCGGCAAAAACGGTTTTCCGTCCGAACCTGTCCGCCAGCCAGCCGCTGAATACCGCGCCCAAGGCCATACCGACAAAGGCAATGCTGACAATCCAACCCAACTGCGCCGGAGCCAGCGCCCAATCTTTGCCCAAAGCCGGCAATACAAACGACACCAAGCCTGTATCCATGGCATCAAACAGCCAACCTATGCCGACCAAGACCAGAAGTTTGTAATGAAAGCGGGAGGGCGGCAGATTGTGCAGCCGCGTCAGAATATCCATCACTTCTTTCCTTTGTTTGTGTATGATTGAATTGGGTTTTAGCAATAAATGCTTTAATTTCAGTGACAAACCTGAAACCGAGACATTGTGTCGATTTTAACATTGGTACCCTATGCAAAGAATAGGAAGCGCGTGTTTTTTGGCTATTTTTATCGCAAAAACCGCACGCCATATTAAAACTCTGAATAAGGGTTCACGGCAGGCCGTCTGAAACCGATGGTCTGGTTTTCAGACGGCCTGCCGTTTTTTGCAAAGGCTTCATGCTTGGGTTATGATGTTTATTTGTAATATGTAAACAGATGATTGCCTGTTTTTACATAACAGGCCGTCTGAAACAACGGAGAACGATATGAATGCGGTTGTAATTGCGGTCATCATCATGCTTGTGCTGTCTTTATCGCGCGTGCATGTGGTGCTCAGCTTGGCTGTCGGCGCGTTTGTCGGCGGCTTGGTGGCCGGTATGCCTTTGGAGAATGTAACCAACGCGGCTGGCGATGTGGTGCAGCAAGGGATTATTCCTGTTTTTAACGAAGGCCTGAAAGGCGGGGCGCAAATCGCGCTGTCTTATGCCATGCTCGGCGCGTTTGCCATGGCCATCACGCATTCCGGCCTGCCGCAACAGCTCGCCGGCGTGATTATCCGCAAGCTCAACGGCGGCGAAGGCAATGCGAAAGGCGAAGGCGCGGTCAAATGGTTACTGTTGGCGATTATTTTGTGCATGGGCGTGATGAGCCAAAACGTTGTGCCAATTCATATTGCATTTATCCCGATGATTATTCCGCCGCTGCTGTTGGTGTTCAACCGTTTGAAACTCGACCGCCGCTTGGTGGCCTGCGTGATTACGTTTGGCTTGGTAACGACTTATATGTTCCTGCCTTACGGTTTCGGCGCCATCTTCTTGAACGACATCATGTTGGGCAATATCCGCTCGGCAGGCATGGACACCAGCGGCATCAATGTGATGCACGCAATGGCGATTCCGGCTTTGGGCATGGTGTCCGGCTTGCTGCTGGCCTTTTTGCACTACCGAAAACCACGCATTTATCAGAACAATACCACTGACACGGAAGACAACCGTGCGGCAGTGCAACAACAAGAGCCTTCAACCTATCGCAGCTTGGTGGCGGCCGTAGCGATTGCCGTGTGTTTTGCCATTCAGCTTTTGTATGATGGTTCGCTGGTGTTGGGCGCTATGTTGGGCTTTGCCGTGTTTATGATGTTGGGCGTGATGAACCGCTCCGCCGCCAGCGATGTGTTCGGCGAAGGCATCAAAATGATGGCGATGGTCGGCTTTATTATGATTGCGGCTCAAGGTTTCGCCGCCGTAATGAACGCGACCGGCGAGATTCAGCCTTTGGTCGAACACAGCATGGCTTTGTTCGGCGACAATAAAGGCATGGCCGCATTAACCATGTTGTGCGTCGGCTTGCTGGTGACCATGGGCATCGGTTCGTCCTTCTCGACTTTGCCGATTATTACCGCGATTTATGTGCCTTTGTGCATGAGCTTGGGCTTCTCGCCTATGGCGACCGTCGCCATCGTCGGCACGGCCGGTGCGCTGGGCGATGCAGGCTCCCCTGCTTCCGACTCGACACTCGGCCCGACCATGGGTTTGAACGCCGACGGTCAACACGACCACATCCGCGATTCGGTTATCCCGACTTTTATCCACTACAATATCCCGCTGATGGTTGCCGGCTGGATTGCCGCGATGGTGCTGTAATATGAGCGATATTCAGGAATTGGAACACCGCGTCACCGAGCTGGAAATTCAGACGGCCTTGCAGGAAGATTTAATCGGCAGCCTGAACGACACCATCGCCAAGATGCAGCAGGTTTTGGATTTGCAGCAAGGCCAGTTGCGGCTGCTGTATCAACGGATGCAGGACAAAGGTGCAAACGGCGAACGCGAACCGTACAGCCTGCGCGACGAGATTCCACCGCATTATTGATAAACTGAAAAAGGGCGTGTTGGATACATGCCCTTTTCTTTTATAGCAAAGGCCGTCTGAAAGTCAGTCAAGCTTTCAGACGGCCTTTTCAACAATCCAACCTTACAAACAAGCCAATTCGTTGGCCATTTGCTGCTCGACGGTTTCACGTTGGCGGATAAGTTTGTATCCGCTGCCGTCAACCAATACTTCCGCCGCACGATTGCGCGTGTTGTAGTTGCTCGCCATGCTTGAACCATACGCACCGACGCTGCGGATAAGCAGTAAATCCCCTTCTTCGCAGGCGATGGTGCGGTCTTTGCCGAGGAAGTCGCCGGTTTCGCAAATCGGGCCGACGATATTGGCTGTCAAAGGCTCAATGTCTTTGGTTTCGACCGCTTCGATGTGATGATAGGCATCATAAAGCGCCGGACGCATCAAATCGTTCATCGCCGCATCGACCATCACAAAGTTTTTCTCTTCGCCGTGTTTGACGAATTCAACGCGCGTCAACAACGAACCGGCATTGCCGACCAAACTACGGCCGGGCTCAAGAACCAGTTTCAGACGGCGTGTACCGATCAGTTTTTGAACTTCTTTGGCATACGCACCCAAATCAGGCACATTTTCGTCTTGGTAAACAATGCCGACACCGCCGCCCAAGTCCAAGTGTTCCAACACAATGCCTTCGTCTGCCAGTTGGTCGACCAAGGCCAAAATACGTTCGCAGGCTTCGATGAGCGGGCTGAGGTCGGTCAGTTGCGAGCCGATGTGGCAGTCGATACCGACGATTTTCAAATGGCTTTGTCGGGAGGCATGACGATAGGCCTCAAGCGCATCGGCATAGGCAATACCGAATTTGTTGGCTTTCAAACCGGTGGAGATATAAGGGTGGGTTTTGGCATCGACATCAGGATTGACGCGCAGGGAAACCGGAGCGACTTTACCCAAACGCGCAGCAACTTTCTGAATGCGGTCGATTTCGGGAATGCTTTCCATGTTGAAACATTTCACGCCTGCATTCAGCGCAAATTCAATTTCTGCCTCACTCTTGCCCACACCGGAAAAAATCGTTCTCGCCGCATCGCCGCCGGCCGCCAAAACACGCGCCAACTCTCCGCCGGAAACAATGTCAAAACCGCTCCCCAAAGAAGCAAAGTGTTTGATGATGCTCAGGTTGCCATTGGCTTTAACCGCGTAGCAGACAAGCGGATTTAAAGCGGTAAACGCGGTTTGGTAGTTTTCAAACGCCTCGGTCAGCGCAGATTTGCTGTACACATAAAGCGGCGTGCCGAATTCCTCGGCAAGGTGGGAATAAGGGATTTGTTCGCAGGATAAGGTCATATTTGTGAAGTCTTTTTTAATCGTTGGTTTGAGTGGTCGGCTCTTTGGCCGTATCGAATTTCAAGCCGGTTTGAATCACGCCGAAGCGCGCCTTGTCGCCTTCTTTGGGCAGGTAGAGGTCGCCTTTGTAGCCGCAGGCAGAGAGCAGCAGAGCCGTTGCCGCTGCAAAAAATACGCCGTATTTCATCAGTAAAACTTTCTTCATCATTACGAATGTGGCAAGATTCGGTATCTTAAACAAAAAACACACAAAAAGCCATGATGACCGAAAGCGAATTCATCCGCCTGAGCGAAGAATTGTTTGAACACATTGAAGACCAAATCGATGAAAACGGCTGGGATTTCGACTGCCAGTTTGCCGGAAACGTGCTGACCATCGAAGCCGAGGACGGCACGCAAATCATCGTCAACCGCCACACGCCCAACCAAGAATTGTGGATTGCCGCCAAAAGCGGCGGCTACCATTTCGCCGAGCAAAACGGTAAATGGCTGGCAACACGCGACGGACGGGATTTCTACGATGTTTTGAACGAAGCACTGAGTGCGGCTTCGGGCGAAGCAGTCAATATTGCCGAATTGTGATTGAATCTTTAAATCTCACCCGCTAAAAATCTATTTACCTCAAAGGATACCCAAATGCCCCTACTAGACAGTTTCAAAGTCGACCACACCCGTATGCACGCCCCTGCCGTACGCGTGGCCAAAACCATGACCACGCCCAAAGGCGACACCATTACCGTATTTGACCTGCGTTTTTGCATTCCCAACAAAGAAATCCTGCCCGAAAAAGGCATTCACACGCTGGAGCATTTGTTCGCCGGCTTTATGCGTGACCACTTAAACGGCAACGGCGTTGAAATCATCGACATTTCCCCGATGGGCTGCCGCACCGGTTTCTACATGAGCCTCATCGGTACGCCCGACGAGCAAAAAGTAGCCGACGCATGGCTCGCTTCAATGCAGGATGTTTTGACCGTTCAAGACCAAAGCAAAATCCCCGAGTTGAACGAATACCAATGCGGTACTTACCTGATGCACTCGCTTGCCGAAGCGCACAAAATCGCCCAAAACGTTTTGGCACGCAAAGTAGCCGTCAATAAAAACGAAGAGCTGACATTGGACGAAAGCCTGTTGAACGTTTAATACGCGATGACAACGAAGGCCATCTGAAACTTTAAGAGAAAGAAAATTTCAGACGGCCTAAGACCTTTTATTTCGATTTTCAACCTTTCAGCCGCAGTTTTACACCGCCTAAAAATAAGTTGGCGGTTGCTGACAATGTACATAGTATAATTGCACTTTAAACAAACAACCTGATTCTATTGCTTTTATGAAACCGTTTTTCTGCAAAACCGCTATTGCCCTCAGCCTGACCCTCCCCGCCGCCGCCAACGCTGCCGAGTATGTCTGCAATGTTGAAGGCATCTCTGTTTATGCTTCATACCCACTCAACAATACCTGCCGCGCAGTTGACACAAACAACACCGTGGAAAGCAGCGTTGCTGCAGAACCAAACGTATTCACCGAATCTGAAACAGCAAGCGGTAAAACCGTTACAATTCCAAGCGACACGCCGGTTTTAAAAACAGTACAGACAACGGAATTCAAAGCCACCGCCGCTGACTACATCAATACCCCCCGTGCAACACCTGCCGTACAAACCCCTGTTATAGCTGTTCGAAATAAAAACGGTATTCCTGCACCTATTTCCATTCCGATGGCACAAGCACGTCTAACTTCTCAAATTGATAAAAATGTTGCTGATGGCCTTGCCATTCTCGGTGATACAACCCCATCTACAATAAAACCTGAAATTGACACTACTGACGTTCTCAACGTCATACCTGATACCACACAACCTCAAACTGTGGCTGATCAAACTCCAAACAATATACCCGACTCCATTACCATTCCTATTACGCAAACCCACCCGACAGCATCTGCGATTCAAGCCCCCCAAACAATTATTCAGAATCCTGTTGTTTTACCGAAAACACCTGATCGCACTACGGCCAAACAAAATAACCAAACCGTAACTGCCTCAGATGAAATACTTGACAAAACACCTATCAAAGTTGAAACCAAGCGTAAAGGCAAAGCCCAAACTCCGACCCGACGTAATGCAAAAAACACCAAAACTGTAAAAACAGCCGTCACAAACACGGCTAACGAACAAACGATTAAAACCGTTGTTACGCCAACAGTAGAATCAAATGTACCAAATAAACCGGCTGCAACGGTTTCCCCGGTAGATCAAAGCAAAACCTCTGCGCAAACGCCTTTCCCTAAGGCATATAAGCCGGCTGCCGATATTCCGTTCGATCCGAGCAATGTTTACAACGATATCAAAATTCTGCCCCATATTCCGATTACCAGCGTAACCAACACAGCCGAAGCCGCCAATCCGCGTCTGAATATTATCTTGCGCAACCGTCCGGGCAAATCACGCGCTTCTTCATACAGCAAATACAAAGCCCCTGTGATCCGCACTGCCCCTGTGGTTACGCCGGCACCTAAGCCAAGTCCTAAGGAAACCCGCAAACAAATATTGCAAACCGAAGTACGCAACGAACAGGCCGCTATTACCCGCCTTCAAACACAGCTGAATGCGGCCAAACAAAAAGGTGATCAGATTAAAATCCAACAACTGACCCGTACCATCAACGCCCGTCAAGCGAATATCCGCGCTATTCAAGGCGAGATGTCTCGTTAATTGGTTTTTGATACAAAAAGGCCGTCTGAAAATATTTTCAGACGGCCTTTTTAATGGTGTAAACCTTATTTATTCAAAAGACAAATACTTTCTCTAAAATCATTTGTCGATCACACCAAAGTACATTTTTTCACATCCCTACCCTCGTGCGCCATTACTGCTTCTATCCAATCAGCGATACTTTGCCAATAATATTGCGGCTTTTCAGACGGCCTATCAGTCTGAGTGCCTTCATCATTCAACACAACGGGAACACCCTGCTCTACACCGGATTCAAGCAACATCCAAATACTGCCTTCATGAGTATCGGCATGAGCTGCTTGATGTTCATATGCCCAACCAACCGCAGCTTGTCCGCCATTTTGCAAAGATTGCATCGCCAGCAACAATGGATGAAAGCAAGTATCTATGTCGACAGCTACGACCAAAGTTGCACCATGCGTTCCTAACGCTTGCGCGGCATGAAAAACGGGGGCGTTGTGCAGATTGGCAATGAAGTCAAACGGCATCGCGGCGTGATGGTTCAATACATTATCCGCCATTTTTTCAAACACGGATGGTGAAGAAAACGGCGTACCGAGAAAAACGGCGCAATCAGAATGAATTTTGCATTGCTCTTTCAGTTGCCCTGCACCAAGCGCGGCAATCAAACTCAACCGGCTAAGACGGCGGGTATCTATACCACTTTGCTGCTTTAACGTTTGTTTGAGGATTTTACTGCCGGTGCCGGCGTCCGTATCAAAACGCACGGCGGCAGTAATACGGATATTAGGATTTACGGTTGCCATTGCCATACCAAAGATGTGTTGCTGCCGCCAAAGCCAAACTGATTGGCCAAACAGAAAAAGCCGCCTTTAGGTGAAGCCGCGTACTCGGAAAAACGAATTCCCCGCCCCTGATAATCGCTGCTTCCACCTTGTTTTAAAGCAGATAAAAGCAGGGCTGTTTCAAGGGCTGCCGTGGCGCCAAGCGTGTGTCCGATTTGCGGCTTGAACGCCATCAGAGGCGGCAGCGTACCGAATATATTTTCCAGCGCGGCCAATTCAGCGGCATCGCTGTCAGCCGTGCCGATGCCGTGTGTTTTAACGGCTGCAATGTTTTCAGGAGCGATGCCTGCAACACCCAAAGCGCGGCGCATCACCTGTTCTTGCGCTTGGCCATCGCTTTGAATCAGGTCATTGCCTGTATTGGCAGCGTGTCCGATAAGTTTCAGACGGCCTGAAGAAGATTCGGGCGCGACGGAAGACAAGGCAAGTGCGGCAACACCTTCGCCTAAAATCAAACCGTTTCCGCCAAAAGGCTGATACTGTTCGGCCAGCAAACCCAAGCTGTGAAAATGCAGCAAAGTCAGCCGGTTGAGGTTTTCAATACCAAGCACAAAGGCACGCTCCGCCCCGCCGCGCAAACAGTTATCTGCCTGAATCAGCGCATGGGCGGATGAAGTGCAGGCAGTAGCGAAACTGAAAATCTGCCGATTGCCGCTGCGACGGCGCAAATCTTCGGCAAGATAAAGCAGACTGTGTTCTTCTGCCGCCCTATTGCCCGCAAGATAGTCATTTTCATATTCGGAGATGGAATAGGAACTGGAACCGATAAACACCGGCGCATCATGCCAACTTTCAGACGGCCAGCCTGCATGTTCGGCGGCTCGACGCAAATGTTGTTCGGCAATATCCGCAAGTTCCTTCCGCCCCAAGTGATTGCCGGCAAATGCACGGAAATAAGCAGCCTGCTGCGGTTGGTTTAAAAACGTATAAGACACCGCATCAGGCCGTCTGAAATCCGTTTGCGGATTCAAGGCAGACGTGGCCGCCGTACCGCAAACCCAACTCACGCGCCATGCTCCGCGCGGATAAACGCTGCCAAATCGCGTACGCACATCATATGTTTGCGCACCATACGGTCGCCCTGCAGGCGCACTTGGAAATACTGTTGCAAGGCGACGCTGATTTGCAGCGCATCAAGCGAATCCAAACCGACCGGACTGTCATCGCCAAACAAAAGCGCATCGTCGGTGAAATCATCCATATCCACATCGTCGGCCTTATCGGCCTCTTGCACAATTAACTTTTTCAATTCCGCTTCCAGCTCGTGCTCGGCCAGCGTAAAGGTGTAAGACATTTTTTAAACTCCCATTTTTATATCATGAAGCAACAACTTGTTTTAGCGAAACTCGCTACGCTCGTTTTCAGACGGCCCGAACTTTATGCAAAATCGCCCCAAAGCGTCTGCATGGCGGCGATGGCCGCAAGTGAGGCGGTTTCGGTACGCAACACCCGTTTGCCGAGCGTAACGGATTGAAAACCGGCATCAAACGCCTGTTGCTCTTCCTTCTCCGTCCAACCGCCTTCCGGGCCGACCATAAACACGACTTTGCCGGATTGCGGCTGAACATCGCTCAGTTTTTGAGCGCGGTTCAAGCTCATTAACAGTTTGGCCGTTTCCTGCGGCAACTGCTGCAGAGCCTGCGCATAAGTCACCAGCGGCAAAACCTTCGGCACAATATTGCGGCCGCTTTGTTCACACGCCGAAACGACGATTTCCTGCCAACGCGCCACCCGCTTTTCAGCGCGCTCGCCGCTTAAGCGCACGACACAGCGTTCGCTGATGACCGGGCGAATTTCCGCCACGCCCAATTCCACGCTTTTTTGCAAAGTGAAATCCATGCGCTCGGCGGCGGATACCGCCTGCACCAAAGTAATGTTCAGCGGCGATTCGTTGTCCGTTGCCTCTTCACGCAAAATCTGCACGCTGGCGCGGCGCTTTTCCAAAACCTCGGGCAAAGCCGGATATGCCTTGCCATTGCCGTTGAACAACACGATTTCTTCCGTATTTTTCACGCGCAATACATTCAGATGGCGCACCACATTATCGGGCAATTCGACCACGCTGTCGGGGCTTAAGGCAAAATCAACATAAAATCGGGGCATGGTTTCCTGCTTTATTCATGTATATAATTTAAATTTAAAATTTCATGAATGAAGTTGAAACACGGCGATATGCTCCTGCCTGCTTTCGCTTTCATCCACTATAATTTGAAAACTTCCCGAATTTTAATCCACTGTCGCGCAAAACTGCAAAAAACAAGGATATGCCGTGCTATACCGTTTACAGAAAGTCGTCCGCCACATCGCCCAAACCGAAGTCATGCCGCGTTTTCTGAACACGCCGTCACGACGCAAGGAAGACGGTTCGGTTTTGAGTGAAGCAGATTTGGCCGCACAAACCGCCTTTGCCGCCGCCCTGCCCTTATTGGAAGATTGTCCGATGTTGGGTGAAGAGATGAGCGTTCAGGAGCAAACCCGATTGTGGAACGAACATTCAGACGGCCTGTGGATTGTCGACCCCATCGACGGCACAAACAACTTCGTCAACGGTTTGCCGCATTTTGCCGTATCCGTCGCACTGGTTAAAAACGGGCGCACCGAGCTGGGCGTGATTTACAATCCGGTCAGCGGCGAATGTTTCTATGCCGAACACGGCAAAGGCGCATTTCTCAACGGTACGCCGCTGCCGCTGCGTTCGGTAGAAAAAAAACTCAGCGAATCCATTGCCGGCGTGGAAATTAAATACCTGCGCTCGGGCAAACTCGCCAGCCGCATGAACACCCTCGCTCCATTCGGCACGATACGCAGCATGGGCAGCAGCACGCTCGATTGGTGCTACCTTGCCAGCGGCCGCTACGATATTTACATCCACGGCGGACAAAAACTGTGGGACTACGCTGCCGGCGCATTGATTTTTGAAGAAGCCGGCGGCTGCCTGACCACTTTGGAAGGCGATGATTTCTGGAGCGGCGAGCACGTTTTCAAGCGTTCCGTCATCGCCGCTTTGCAACCCGAGCTGTTCAAACAATGGGTGAAATGGATTCGCGAAAATCAGTGAAGATACCGTTTATCTTCAAAATATCACGATTATCTTGCAATTTATTGAAATAATTTCACTTCTTAACAGCATTTAATACTAAAAACGGTAGAATACCAATTGCTGACACAACACCGCTCTTTCATCCCTTTTGGGCGGTGCAGCAAGTAAGACGTTTTCCCGCAATGTATTGGCCATTCATACTTCTCCCTTAGTATGAATGGTTTTTTTATCTGCAAAAACAGCTCAGGCCGTCTGAACATTCAGACGGCCTGTTCACATCACTACTTGAAAAACTGTCCGCAACACGCCTTAAACTTTTTGCCCGAACCGCACAAACAAGGCTGTTTCATCGTCGGCAAAGCAACGGTCGGATCAATAAAATACCAACGTTCGTCTATTTTCACGAACGCCGACAACTCATGATGGCACTCGGTTTGCCCGTTCTCTTCAAAATACGCCTCAAACTCGACCAAAGCATGCAGCTTGCCAAACGGTACATGACGGACAACCTTCAATCCCGACCACTGCGTTTGCTTACTCCATGCCGCCAAATCCTGCTTGTCCAACAAATTCTGCTGCACAGGGACGGTCGTGTCCACGATATAGTCAATCTCCTGCAAAACATACGCACTGTAACGCGAACGCATCAACTCTTCCGCCGTCGAGGCCGCCGCCTCACACGCATGAAACGGTGCGCAACATTCCGTATAAACACGCCCCGACTGACAAGGGCAAAGTGTAGCCGTCATTTCTAATTACCCGAATAAATCAATTTTAAAATTATAATGCAAACCCGACTCAGGCCGTCTGAAAACGAGCGCAGCGAGTTTCGCTAAAACGAGCGTAGCAAGTTTCGCTAAAATAAGCAAAACAGGTTTCGCCAAAATAAACGCAACAATCTGATATAATGCGCCTTTTCGATTTTGACTATCCATGATGACCATTCCCATCCAAAGCATCAGCCGCCTGTTGCCGCAAACCCAATGCCGTGAGTGCGGCTATGAAGGCTGCTTACCCTATGCGCGCGCCCTGTTGGCAGGGGAAGCGCCGGTAAACCTGTGCGCGCCGGGTGGGGAGACCGTCATGAAAGACATTGCCGACCTGTTGGGCAAACCCTACCTCGCGCCGGCAAAAACACAAATCAAAGCCGTAGCCCTGATTGACGAAGCCGTCTGCATCGGCTGTACCACCTGCATCCGCGCCTGCCCTGTCGATGCCATTATGGGAGCATCCAAACTGATGCACACCGTCATCAGCGACGAATGCACCGGCTGCGGCTTGTGCGTTACCCCCTGCCCCGTCGACTGCATCGACATGGTTCCCGTATCGCAGCCCTTCCTGCCGTCAGCACGCCGTTTCAGCACCTCTGCCGAACCGCGCTTTGCTGCCGCCGAACACGCACAAAGCCGTTTTGAACGCCATACCGCGCGCAAACAGCGCGACGATGCCGAACGCAAAGCCCTGCTGGCGCAACGCGAAGCTGCCGTCAAAGCTAAACAGGCCGCACAGGCACAAACCCAAACAGCCGCACCAAGCGCTGCATTCAACCCCATGGATTTGATTGCCAAAGCCATGGCCAAAGCGCAATCGCAACAGGACAAACTCGTCTCCTCCGACAACCGCGAAGACTTCAAAGCGCGCCAAATCGAAGAAGCCAAAGAACGCGCCGAACTGCGCCGCGCCCAACGTGATGCCAAATACGGCAACGAAGCCGAAAAAGCCGCCGCCATCGAATTTCTGCGCCGCCACAAAGCCGAGCAGGAAGCGGCCAAAGAAGCCCGCTGATTTCCAAAACAACAAACCCATTCCGACCGCTTCAGGCCGTCTGAAAACATTGCACGAAAACCAATACTTTATGACCACACAAGAATTTCCACACCAGCATACTGCCCATTGCGAAAGCGGTGTGATGTCCACTCTGCTCAAATACCATGGCCACAATTTAGACGAAGCCATGATTTTCGGCATTGCCCACGCGCTGACGTTTGTCTGGATGCCGCTGATCAAATTAAACGGCATGCCGCTGGTTTCCTACCGTACCGCGCCGCGCAGCATCATCAAAAACACCTGCAAAGCATTGGGGCTGAAATTATCCATCCGCAAATTTTCCGACGCACAAAGCGGACAAGCCGCATTGGATGCCGCGCTGTCTTCAGGCAAACTGGCCGGTTTGCAAACCTCCGTCTTCTGGCTGCCCTACTTCCCGCCGCAAATGCGCTTCCATTTCAACGCACACAATCTTTTGGTGTACGGCAAAGACGGCAACGACTACCTCATCAGCGACCCCGTATTTGAAACCGTACAACGCTGCGCCGCCGAAGATTTGCAGCGGGCGCGCTTTGCCAAAGGCGTATTGGCGGCAAAAGGCATGATGTACACCTTGGAAGACAACAGGCCGTCTGAACAAATCATGGCAGACTTGCCCGCCATTATCCGCAAAGCCATACGCAAAAACGCCAAACACATGCTCGCGCCGGTCTTTTTCATCGGCGTCAAAGGCATCCGCACATTAGCCAAAAAAATCGAATCCCTGCCCGCCAAACAAAATGAAAAATACCAAAAACTGTTTCTCGGCCATTTGGTGCGGATGCAGGAAGAAATCGGCACAGGCGGCGCAGGTTTCCGCTACATCTACGCCTACTTCCTCGAGCAGGCCACCCATATCTGCAACGAACCTGCGTTTCAGAAGGCCTCAGAACAAATGACCGCCATCGGCGACCAATGGCGCCAATTCGCAGCCATGTGCGTGAAACAATGCAAAAAACCGTCCGAAAACGGCTGCCGCAACATTGCCGCGTTTTTGCGCAAGATTGCGGATGATGAAGAAGCGTTGTGGCGGGGATTGTTGAAATAATGGAGATTTATGCGGTACTAATTAATCTACCGTGAATTATTTTGACATTACAGGCCGTCTGAAAACTAAAAGAAATTAAAAATGCGTTACCTAGCTACTGTCTTATTCTTGTGTTCCGCCTTAACCCATGCCGCGCCGCCGGACGGCTTTGCCTTGGTTCATGATGCCGACGGACACACCAACTTACGCGAAAGCCCCGATTTGAAAGCCAAAGTTTTGGCAAAAATCCCCAACGGCACACCGTTGGAATGTTTGGGTGACGGCGGTGAAGGCAGCCTGAGTTTCTGTACTGCCCAGCTGCAACAACCTGCCGCAGAAGACTACGGTTTCATCCATTACAGCCGTCTGATATTTCCCGCCTCCGACAAAAACTTCGTCCGCCTGCGCGAACAATCCGGTCATGACGATACACTGACTTTGTCCGGCAACGGACAAACGGTACACATCGTAGCCCGCCGCATCTATCCAAAACTCAGCGACTTCTCGGGCATCAACAAAGACAAATACACCGCGCGGCTCTATCGAGGCAAACCTTTCTATGGTACAGACTACGACATTCCCAAAAGCGTGTTCGCGCTTGAACGCATCACGCTAAACGGTCAAGCGGTTCCCGCTGCCGAACTGCAAGGACTGTTCTCGCCCGATTTTGCGGCCACCGCACGCGGCAGCAATGTATATCAAGGCTGGGAAGCCTATTACCGCGGCAGCGATAAGACGCTTTATCTGTTTGGCAGACAAGGTTCGGACGGCAGTCCTTTCAACGTTTGCTTTATATTTAAGGACGGCAAATTCCAGCGCCGCTATTTATGGGGTGCTGCGATTTAAATATCGCTTGAAAGGCCGTCTGAAACCATGATTCAAATCCAATCCCTCTCCCACCGTTATCCCAAAGCCGAAACCGCCGCGCTGGACAATGTGTCGTTCGACATTGCCGACGGCGAATGTTTGGGGCTGCTCGGTCACAACGGTGCGGGGAAAACGACGCTGATGTCGCTTTTGGCAGGCTTGCAGGAAGTACGGCAGGGCGAAATTTTGTTTGACGGCAAGCCTTTGCGCCTGTTGAGCCGCAGCGAGCGGCAGAAAATCGGTTTGGTGCCGCAGGATTTTGCGTTTTATCCGCAGCTTTCGGTGTGGGACAACCTGCTGTTTTTTGCCTCGCTTTACAAAGTGCGCGACAAAGGTCGTCTGAACGCGCTGTTGGAACAGACCGACCTGACCGCCCATAAAAACAAAGCGGCGAAGCATCTTTCGGGCGGGCTTAAACGTCGTCTGAATTTTGCCATCGGCCTGATTAACACGCCGCAACTGGTGTTCCTCGACGAAATCACGGTCGGCATCGATCCGCAGTCGCGCCGCTTTATCCTCGATAGCGTGGCGGATTTGACGCGGCAGGGGGTAACAGTGGTTTACACCTCGCACTATCTGTCGGAAATCGAGCAGCTTTGCGACAAAATCGCGCTGCTGCAACACGGCAAGCTGGTGTACCACGGCGGTTTGGACGAGCTTTTAAGTACGCAAACCGGTGTCGTGCGCTTTACCGTCGAACCGCCGCTGCCGCCTCAAACGCTGGCCGCCTTGGGTGCAAAGCAAGTAGACAGCCGCGGCATGATGGAAACGGCGCACGATGCCGCCGCCGTTTACGCCGCCCTGCAACAAAGCGGCGCGCAAATCCGCTACTTCCAGCAGGGACACGGTTCGCTGGAAACGTTTTACCTTGATTTCCTGCGCAAAGACGAACCGGCAACAGATAAGCAAAACCCACAATGACAACCTCTTCCCTCCTCAAAGAACTCAAACTACTCTGCCGCGACCTGCACGGTTTGGCCGTGTTGTTTGTGATGCCCATCGCCTTTATGCTGATTATGTCGTTGGCGCTGAGCCGCGACCAAGACCCGCACACCGACAGCCGCATCGCGCTGGTCGGCGCGGCAGACGACAGCGTCAATACCGCACTGGCCGCTGCGCTGGAAAAAGAGCAGATTCATGTTACGCGGATGTCGTCTGAAAAACTGACCGACGCGCAAAACGGCCTGCACGACAAGCGTTTCCAACTGGTGCTGCACAACCCGAACCCCGCTTCCGGCAAAATCGCCGACAACAAAGCCCTGCAAATCTATGTACCGCCCGATACCGAGCCTTCATGGCTGGCGGCGGTCAAAGGCGTTTTGCAGCAGCACTACACCGAAACGCGGCTGGACGCCTATTTCGACAACAACGACGGCATCAAAATCGACAATAAAAAACTGCCCCGCTCCATCCGCAAAGACATCCAGAAAAAAGTCGATGAAAAAAACGACGAACAATTCACCGCCGTGCGCAGCTTTTTAGATAAAAAAATGCTGGAAGAACACTATCTGAGCGCAGGCAGCGGCACGGTGGAAAAACCCAACGCCGTACAGCACAGCGTACCCGCATGGCTGATTTTCGGTATGTTTTTCATCATGATACCGCTGTCGAACGTCATGGCGCTGGAACGCCAGACCAACACCATCACCCGCCTGCGCCTCGCCCGCGCCTCTGCGTCCAGCCTGATTGCCGCCAAACTGGTTCCCTACTTCCTGATTAACCAGCTTCAATTTGTCGGAATGCTGCTGCTCGGCCGCTACCTGCTGCCCGAAATCGGCGTCCCCGCCCTCATACTCAACGGCAGCCTTGTTTCCTACGCGCTGCTGTCCGCCGCCGTCAGCGCCGCCGCACTCGGCTACGCGCTGTTAATCAGCGTCTGCGCCAAATCTACCGAACACGCTGTCGTACTCGGCGGCGGCGGCATCATCCTGATGGCGGCAATCGGCGGCATTATGGTCCCTGCACACGTCATGCCTGAAACCATGCAGCAACTCACCTGGATTTCCCCGATGGCATGGGGCTTAAAGGCTTTTCAAGAACTGCTGCTCAACCGCAGCGGCTTGGACGGGATCAGCCGTTATCTGCTTCTACTGTCAGCATTCTCTTTTGTCACGCTGACTGCTGCCGTATTGGTTTATCGTAGGCAGTTGCAGACTCAAGTTAGGTTTTAAACGTTTGTCTACCCTAAGTAGACAAACTTATTTCTCAAAACCATTCCTATAAAACTTCAGGCCGTCTGAAAATATCTTTCAGACGGCCTGATGCTTGATGTGCTATGGATTGTTTCAATAACAAAATATGCTCAACAAAATTCTAAAATCCAAACGCAAAAAAACCTGCTTTTTTCAAAGCAGGTTTTTCATATTTGGTGGGTCGTGAGCGATTCGAACGCTCGACCAACGGATTAAAAGTCCGCTGCTCTACCGACTGAGCTAACGACCCGATAAGCTGTGCATTATAGAGACGGGGCACACAGCTGTCAACACCTTTTTTAAACTTTTTTATTCGACGACGATTTTCGGGAAGCGGCTGCTGAAGTCTTTGCCTTTATCGGCAATGGCCAGCGCGATTTGGAAGGCGGCTTCGGTGTAGATGTCGGCGATGGTTTGGTTGTTTTCAAACAAGGCTAAAGATGTGCCGCTGTCCATGGCTTCGCGCACGGGCAGGCTCAACGGAAGCTGGCCGAGCAACGGTACATTCAAACGCTCTGCCAAGTTTTTGCCGCCTTCTTCGCCGAAGATTGCTTCGGCATGGCCGCAGTTGGTGCAAATATGGACAGACATGTTTTCCAAAACGCCCAAAATCGGAATATTGACTTTGTTGAACATATCCACGGCTTTGCGTGCATCAATCAGGGCGATGTCTTGCGGCGTGGTCACGACAACGGAGCCGGTCACGGGGATTTTTTGCGACAGAGTCAATTGGATATCGCCGGTACCGGGTGGCAGATCGATGAAGAGATAATCGACATTGTCCCACTCGCTTTGGAACATAAGTTGTTGCAAGGCTTGGCTGACCATCGGGCCGCGCCAAACGACGGCTTGGTCGGTATCGACCAGGAAACCGATGGACATCACTTGAATGCCGCTTTCAGCTTCAACGGGAATGAGTTTTTTGTTTTGTTGGTCGGGTTTGCGGTCTTGTACGCCGAGCATGGTGGGCTGGCTTGGGCCATACAGGTCGGCATCGAGTACGCCGACGCGCGCGCCCATTCTGGCCATTGCGGTGGCAAGGTTGGCAGTGGTCGTTGATTTGCCGACGCCGCCTTTGCCCGATGCTACGGCGATGATATTTTTCACGCCTTTGATGGTTGCTACGCCGGGTTGGACTTTATGCGTACCGATTTCGGTATCGATACTCAAGTGTATATGGGTATCGCCGGTATGCGAAATGACGGCTTCTTGAACGGCGTTGGCAATGTCTGCGGCAATATGGGCAACCGGGAACGCGAATTTCAGGCCGATATGCAGGCCGTCTGAACGCTCTTCCAGAAGCGAAACGGCTTTTTCGCTGCCCAAAGTGCGTATTGTGGTGGGAATCAACACGGCATCGAGTGCGGTTCGGATGGCTGGAATATTCATAATCTGCCTCTTGAATGTGGGAAATTGTTTGATGTGCGCGATTTGCCTGCCTGACAAATCTGCTGAATTATACCCTTGAACGCCATGTAAGGGATACGCCCGAAAAACTTCAGGCTGCCTGAATCATCGGGCAGCCTGAAAAGCGGGTTGACTGAAACGCAGCCTTATTCGCTCAAGAGCGCAATGTCGGCAACTGCGTTCATTTGTTCTGCCAAGCGGTTCAGCAGGTTCAAACGGTTTTGTTTCACGGCGGCATCTTCAGCCATTACCATCACGCCGTCGAAGAAGGCATCGACTTGCGGTTTGACGGAAGCCAGTTCGGACAAAGCAGTTTGGAAATTGCCTTCGGCAACGGCGGCGGAGATTTTCGGCTGCAAACCTTGCGCGGCGGCATACAGGGCTTTTTCTTCGTCTTGTTGCAACAGGCTTTCGTTAACCGCGCCCAACTCGGCATCGGCTTTTTTCAGCAGGTTTTGTACGCGTTTGTTGGCGGCGGCCAATGCGGCGGCTTCGGGAAGCTGTTTGAACGCGGCAACGGCTTGCAGTTTGGCGGTCAAATCGTCCAGACGGCGCGGCTGTTTCGCCAATACGGCGGCAACGATGTCTTGCGGATAATCGTTTTGCAGCAACACGGCCAAGCGCGCCTGCATGAAGTCGGCAGTTTCAGACGGCGTTTTTTCGTTGAGCAAACCTTTGGGGAAGCTGTCGAAGGCCGTCTGAATCAGTTCGTTTACGTCCAAACCGTACTGCATCAGCATACGCAAAATACCCAAGGCGGCGCGGCGCAGGGCGTATGGGTCTTTGTCGCCGGTTGGAATCAAGCCGATGCCCCAAATGCCGACCAAGGTTTCCAGTTTGTCGGCCAAAGCAACGGCAGTGGCCACTTTGCCGTTCGGCAGATTGTCGCCGGCAAAACGCGGTTGGTAGTGTTGCTCGATGGCTTCGGCGATTTCTTCGGTTTCACCGTCCAAGCGGGCGTAGTATTTGCCCATCGTGCCTTGCAATTCGGGGAACTCGCCGACCATTTCGGTCACCAAGTCGGCTTTGGCCAAACGTGCGGCGCGTTCGGCTGCGGCGGCATCCGCACCCAGTGCTTTGGCGATGTGGGCGGCAATGCTTTGCAGACGCTCGATGCGTTCGGCTTGCGAACCGATTTTGTTGTGGTAAACCACGTTTGCCAGCTTGGGCAGGCGGCTTTCTAAAGTCGCTTTTTGGTCTTGTTTGTAGAAGAACTCGGCATCAGACAGGCGCGCGCGCAAGACGCGTTCGTTGCCTTGGATGATGTGCGACGGGTCTTCGGTTTGCAGGTTGGACACCAGCAGGAAGCGGTTCATCAGCTTGCCGTTTTGGTCGAGCAGCGGGAAGTATTTTTGGTTTTGCTGCATGGTCAGAATCAGGCATTCTTGCGGCACGGCGAGGAAGTGTTCTTCAAAACCGGCTTCCAATACCACAGGCCATTCGACCAATGCGGTCACTTCGTCCAACAAGGCTTCATCGGCGGCAACGGTCGCGTTCAGACGGCCTGCCTGCTCGTTCAAGGCCGTCTGAATGGCGGCTTTGCGCTCGGCAAACGAAGCGACGACTTTGCCTTGCTCGCGCATTTGTGCGGCGTAGCTGTCGGCATTTTCAATGGCGATTTCGCCGTTGGAGAGGAAGCGGTGACCCAGTGTTTTGTTGCCGCTTTGCAGACCCAAAACGCTGACGTTGACGATGTCGCCGCCGTGCAGCACGATCAGGCTGTGTACAGGGCGCACGAAGGTGAAT
Organism: Neisseria sp. HMSC061B04; assembly: GCF_001836705.1. Classification (NCBI taxonomy): domain Bacteria; kingdom Pseudomonadati; phylum Pseudomonadota; class Betaproteobacteria; order Neisseriales; family Neisseriaceae; genus Neisseria; species Neisseria sp. HMSC061B04. Next base: position 16,775 of record NZ_KV830194.1, on the reverse strand, counting down.
GTGCTGCTGCCCCAACGCATGACTTTCGGAATCGGCAATTTTTTCACTGCGGCATTGATGATGTCTTCCAAGAGTTCGCCCAATGGTTTGCCGGTTTGGACGTACTCGTAGGCGTACACGTCTTGCTTGCCGTCGTTGATGATGGTTAGGTCTTCAATTTTCGCACCCGCACCGCGCGCAAAACCTTCCAAAGCCTTAGTCGGCGCACCGTCCTTCATGGCATTGGCCACGGCCGGGCCTTTTTTCACGATTTTTTGGTCGGCTTGAACGGCCTTCACGTTTTTGACTTGAACGGCCAAACGGCGCGGAGAAGCGTAGGCAGTGTATTCGGCCTCGCCGTCAATTAGTTGCGCTTTTTCCAAGCCTTCGGCAACGGAAGCGGCAAAATGGTTGCCCAGATTATTGAGGGCCTTTGGCGGAAGTTCTTCAGTGAGAAGTTCGATTAAGAGGGTTTGGGTTGTCATGTGCTTATCGTTAAATAGGAAATTGGTTTGGCATCTGAAAACGGCATCATGCGGTTTTCAGACGCAAGGTTGATTGAATTGACGGCGATTTTATCATTTTCAGACGGCCTGTGGCTGTCTTTCACAAACAATTTGCCCGATTTTCAAGCAACTTCGTCCGCAACGGCTTCAATTCGCAGCGCGGATATACGGCAAACCGCTGGTTTCGTCGCTTTCGGGAATGTCGCTTCCGGCAAACAGCGCACCGGCCAAACGCACGGCTGCGCCGGTCACGGCCGGGGAAATCATAAAGCCGTGGCGGAACAGGCCGTTGACTTCAATCAGGCGGCGTTCGCGGTTGAAGCGGATTTCAGGATTGTGGTGGTTTAACGTCGGGCGCAGGCCGGTGGCCAGTTCCAAAAGGTTCGCCTCGCCAAAGGCCGGATGCACGGCATACAGCGCGGACAAAAGTTCCAAACCGGAACGCACGCTGGCCGGCGCTTGGCTTTCGCTTTCGATTTGGGTCGCACCAATCACAAAAATATGGTTTTCCTTCGGCGCGATATACAAAGGATAGCGCGGATGCAGCAGGCGCACGGGGCGGGACAGCTCGACTTCTGGCGCGTAAACGCGCGCCACTTCGCCGCGTATGCCGCGCAATTGGCTTTCAGACGGCCTGTTCCACGCTGCTTTTGCACCATAACCGCGGCAGTCGATAACCCAATCGTATTGCGCCGCCAAATCTTCGACTTCGCGTTCGCACAACCAATGGCAAGGCACATTCATTGATTCCAAAGCATCGGCAAGCGCATTCAATACCTGCCGTCCGTCCAACTGTCCTTCCACCGGCAGATACAGGCCGTCTGAAAACCGCCCTGCCAGTTGCGGCTCGTTGGCCGCGATTTCATCCGCGTTCCAACGTATAGTTTCGTGTTCCGGCACGCCGCCGCGCTTCAAATGACGGGCAAACTCGGCAGAAAGCGGCTTGTCCTGCGTATGCCAAACAATCAGGCTGCCTTTTTCCTGCATCATCACCGGCGTGTTCAGACGGCCAACAATCGCGCGCCAAAGCGCAATGCTTTGTTTGCCCAAATGGATGACTTCGGGCGTTGCCTCCACCGCCTCGGAAGAAGGCGCCAGCATGGCGGCGGCAACATAGGCTGCGGCTTGTGCGCCATTACGTTCGCCTTTCTCAAACAACTCTACCGCCACGCCCTGCTCCGCCAATTGGAACGCAATAAGGCGACCGGAAAGGCCGCCGCCGAGTACCGCAATCTTAGACATCAGTTTCTCCTTGTTTTTAATATGAAAATGAACTGCATATTTTAGAACTTGTTTTGCTTTATCACAATATCGACACAAAATGAGAACAGTTTTTGCATATCATGATTGCCCAGACCAAGCCGATAACTTATAAACAAACAGACGGAATTTCCCCTCTGCAAGCAGTTCCCCATCACCTCAGCCTGCCACTCAGTTTTGATAAAAATATCTTCTTTACATAAAACCGAATATAATGGCATTTCTTGACACATTCATTCACTCGGCATCACTGCATTTATTGAATTGTTTTGATGCATATATTTGATTTTATAAGGAATAACAATGAAAAGCTTAGGCAGTACTTTATTTATCCTCGGCGTATTGGCATTCGGTTTGAATTATATGAACGCCGTCCCCAAAGTCTTAGCCTGGATTTACGAATGGGGCGAAGATACCGCCCTATGGATTAAAGCAGGCATTACAGGCGGCGGCGCTTTACTGTGGTTGGCAGGCAATTTCCTTGAAAAACCTGCAGAGGCAGAAGCAGAACCGGAAGAGGAAGAAGAATAAATACCATAAAAGGCCGTCTGAAAAGTTTCAGACGGCCTTTTTTATATCTTTGCAAAACAGTACCTACTTTATGTCCGAAAGTATGCTTTATCGGGTAAATTGCTTGCTTTATTACTCCACGCGTCGAAGTTGACTTTTGTGGATATAACCCTGAATCGAAACATGATGCCCATACTCGTCTTTTTCTGTGTAAGCCCCCTGGTTGTCATACAAAAGCCAGTCGCCTTTTCTTAAAGACGGGACAATTTGTACATAAGTGCCATTAGGAAGCGTTTTAATGATTTCGGCTTGACCAATCGGTCCTTTGAAATAGTCGATACTACGGACGTTTGCCGATCCGTCCGGGCTGGCGACGACATAATTGTGCACGATAAAGCCTTGGCTTTGATGGACGTAGCCTGTACGGTGCCCGTCTAATTGAATATGAAACCATTTACCCTGTTTACTGAGTATTTTATGTTTTTTGCTTTCATAATCCAGTACGGTCATGATTTTGCTGCGTGTATCAGGAGCGGCACGAACGTTTGCAGAGCCATCGCATTCGGTATAAGGCAAAAAGTAATCAGCAGCTTGGGCTGCAGCCGACGACAGTAAAACCGTTAAAAACAGTGCCATTTTCTTCATGGTTGGTTTTCCTTATATGTTTAGAGTGAGTTTGTTGTGGCGGTAAATTGTGTTGCCGTGCAAGCTTTGACGCTGAATACGTCCGCCTGCTTATCCGAACTTCACTTCTGCCCCGAATACTTCCTTCCATAGTTTTCGCACATTGCCGTAATGGGTCAGCAATTCGTCCGTCACTTCGGTTTTTTTGGCATCGCGCAGTTTGGTGTTGTGTTGCTGCTGGCGGTAGAAGCGGTAGGCGGTGCGGCTTTGTTCGGCGAGGGTTTTGTCGATGAGGCCGCAGCCGGCGGCGATGTTCAAGAGGGCGATGTTGCCGTAGTTATCGAGGAGTTGCGGATATTTTCGGGCATGGGCAAGTATCAGATATTGGACGATAAATTCAACGTCGACCACACCGCCGCGCGCGTATTTGACGTTGCTGTCAACCGGCGGATGGGTGGGGAACATTTTTTCGCGCATTTCGATGATTTTGCCTGCTAAAACGGTTGGGTCGCGTTCGGCGGTCAGCATTTCGGTGCGGATGCGGTCGAAGGCCGTCTGAATTTCGGGTGTGCCGCAGATGAAGCGGGCGCGGGTGAGGGACTGGTGTTCCCACGTCCAGGCGTTTTCGCGCTGGTATTTTTCGAAGGCGGCGATGCTGTGGGCGAGGAAGCCGGCGTCGCCGTTGGGGCGCAGGCGCAGGTCGGTTTCGTAGAGGCTGCCTGCGCCGGTGGCGGCGGAAAGCCAGTTGGTCAGGCGGCGGGCAAGGCGGCTGTACACGTCGCCTGCATCGGGATGAGGGTCGTCGTAAAGATAGACCAAGTCGAGGTCGGAGGAATAGCTGAGCTCTTTACCGCCCAGTTTGCCGTAGCCGACGACGGCGAATTGCGGCGTGTCGCGGTGTTTTTTGGGCATATCCGCCCACGCACACTGCACGGCGGCGGCGAGAATGATGTCAGCAAGGGCGGAGAGCTGGTCGGAAAGTGATTCTACCGTCCACAATCCGGCGAGGTCTTGAACGGCGAGGCGGAAGACTTGGGCGTGTTGGAAATGGCGCAGGGTGTCCATTTGCGCTTCGGTGTCGCCGCCGCAGACTTTGAGGTCGTTTGAAAGTACGGCGGCGAGTGCCGACCAGTCAAACGCGGTATCCAAAAGCTGCGCGCTGATGAGTTCGTCCAGCAGAATCGGGTATTTGCTCAGATACGCCGCCACCCATGAGCTTTGGCTCATAATCTGCGCCAGCTGCGCCAGGGTTTGCGGATGTTCGTTGAGGAAGGCAAGATAGGCGGAGCGGCGGCTGATGTTTTCGAGGAAGTCAAACAGCCGCATTAATGTATCGGTCGGGTTGGGTTGTTCGGCCGCCGCCTGTACCAACAGCGGCACAATGGCGTCGAAACGCGGCTGGGCGTGGGCGGAGAGATGGCGGTATTTATGGCCGTGCCGGATTTGGTCGAGCCTTGCGGCGACGGTTTCGGCATCGAACCCGTGTTCTTTCAGACGGCCTAGCCGTTCTTCTTCGTCGGGCTTTTCCTGCCATGCCCATTGCCATTCGCTGTTGTCTTGCGTTTGCTCTTCGGGCTCGCTCAAAATTTCGTTGAACAACTGATTGACTTTGTTCCGATGCACATTGAGGCCGTCTGAAAAAGCGGCATAACTGTCGAAACCCATGCTTTCGGCGAGCAGTTGTTGTCGTTCGGGCGAGGTCGGCAGGGTTTGGGTTTGCTGGTCATCCCAGTATTGCAGGCGGTGTTCGACGTCGCGTAGGAAGCGGTAGGCAGCCAGCAGGGTTTCAACGTTTTCAGACGGCATGATGCCCAGCTCGGCAAGTTTCTTCAGCGTTTCCTGCGTGCCTTTCAGTTGCAGCGCGCGCATTTGGCCGCCGCGTATCATTTGGAAAATTTGGGCGATAAATTCAACTTCGCGGATACCGCCCGCGCCGAGTTTGATGTTGTCCGCCATGCCTTTTTTGCTGACTTCGCTGCGGATTTGGCGGTGCAGATTGCGCATTGCTTCATATGCGCTGTAATCCAGATATTTACGGAACACAAATGGGCGCACCAACGCTTTGATGTCGTTCGGATACGGCGTGACCACGCGGCCTTTGCACCATGCATAGCGTTCCCATTCGCGCCCCTGCGTAATCAAATATTGCTCCAGCGCGGTTTCGCTCAATACCAACGCGCCGGAATCGCCGTCCGGCCGCAGCCGCATATCGACGCGGAACACCTGCCCGTCGGCGGTAATGTCGTTCAACAGCGCAATCAGTTTCTGCCCGACTTTGGTGAAAAACTCCTGATTGCCCCGCTCGCGCCTGCCGTCGGTATCGCCCGATTCGGGATAGACGAAAATCAAATCGATGTCGGAAGACACGTTCAACTCATAGCCGCCCGCCTTGCCCATCGCCACCACGCTCAAATGTTGTGGCGATTTGGTATAACGCCCGATCGGCGTGCCGTACATGTCCCGATAATAAGCGTAGGCGAAATCCAGCGCGGTATTGACGGCAAAATCGGCAAACAGCGTAATCGTGCGGGTTACTTCGTTCAAATCGCTGATACGGTTGATATCGCGCACGATAATCTGCGACACCACATAACGGCGCAACTCGCGCAACTGCCGCGCCAATTCTTCCTCGTTTTCTTCCGCGCGGATTTTGTCCCAGTCGGCAAAGGCTTGGAAATCCGCTTCGGTCAACACCTTGTCCAGCATGGGCAGGAAGATTTCGGGCTTGAGTTTGCCTGAATCAAGGTTGCGGGCGAGAAAAAGGGAATAACGGCGGGCGGTTTCGAGGCGGTTCATAATCTTTGCCTGAATAAACAGAAAAGACCATCATAGCAAGGTTTCAGGCCGTCTGAAACCCACGCTTTCCCCTATCCGTGCAATCGGCTAAAATACCAACTTTGCAACCCATCATAAGGAAACCGCCATGACCCGTATGGTTCACTGCGTCAAACTCGGCAAAGAAGCCGAAGGCATGAAATTTCCGCCGCTGCCCAACGAGCTGGGCAAACGCATCTTCGAAAACGTTTCCCAAGAAGCATGGATGGCATGGACCCGCCACCAAACCATGCTCATCAACGAAAACCGCCTAAGCCTTGCCGATCCGCGCGCGCGCGAATACCTCGCCCAGCAGATGGAACAATACTTCTTCGGCGACGGCGCAGATGCCGTACAAGGCTACGTTCCGCAAGAGCCTAAATAAGCATTAAACGCCGAGGCCGTCTGAAACCCGATTTTCAGACGGCCTTTAAAATTCCCGATTGCCCCGCATATTAGACAAATAGAACAGATAAATCATACAAACCCATGATTTTCTGTTAAAATCCAAATTTCATTCATTTCAATCCACACTGGAGCAAACGCCATGCAAAACGACGTTTACGACTATACCTCGCAAGGCTCGGTTGCCAAAAATACCGTCCTGCAAAAAACCTACCGCCTGCTCGGCCTGTCTTTCATTCCTGCCATTGCCGGCGCGTTCTTTTCCGCCAAAACAGGCTTTAACATTTTCGCCATGTTCGGCTCATACTGGGTTGCCCTGGCCGCCTTCTTCGGCTTCTTCTACGGCATGACCTTCCTGATCGAGAAAAACCGTTACAGCAACGTCGGCGTCGCCCTGTTGATGATCTTCACTTTCGGCATGGGCCTTGCCATCAGCCCTATGCTGCAATACGCCCTGGCGATTAACAACGGCGCGCAAATCGTCGGCACGGCCGCCGCCATGACCGCCGGCGTATTCTTCACCATGTCCGCCATGGCACGCCGCACCACAATGAACATGAACAAACTCGGCAGCTTCCTCGGTGCCGGCGCCATCGTGCTCATGATTGCCGTTGTGGCCAACATCTTCCTCAACATCCCTGCCCTGAGCCTGACCATCGCGGCCGGCTTCGTTGTCTTCAGTTCCCTGATGATTATGTGGCAGGTGCGTACCGTTATCGACGGCGGCGAAGACAGCCACATCAGCGCGGCGCTGACCATCTTCATCTCCATCTATAACATCTTCAGCAGCCTCTTGAGAATCCTCATCTCTCTCAGCGGTGACGACTGATAAAGCCGCAAAGGCCGTCTGAAATTTCAGACGGCCTTTTTGATTTTTGACATCACCGGCAAACTCCCCTATCCTGAACGCCACACAAACCCCATTCCCAACCCAAAATGACCACGACCACTCCGCGCCGTGCCGTGTACGCAGGCAGCTTCGACCCACCCACCCTCGGCCACCTGTGGATGATACAGGAAGCCCAATCCCTCTTTGACGAACTCATCGTCGCCATCGGCACCAATCCCGAAAAGCGCAGCACCTACAGTATAGAAGAACGCCGCGCCATGCTCGATGCCATTACCCACTCCTTCCCCAACGTCCGCATCAGCGTGTTTGAAAACCGCTTTTTGGTCGATTACGCCCGCGAGGCCAAAGCCAATTTCATCGTCCGCGGCATCCGTTCCGCCGCCGACTACGAATACGAACGCTCGATGCGCTACATCAACAGCGACATCGCCCCCGAAATCTCCACCGTCTTCCTAATGCCGCCGCGCGAAATAGCCGAAGTATCCTCCACCATGGTCAAAGGCCTGGTCGGTCCACAAGGCTGGCGCGACATGATAGGCCGCTACCTCCCCGCCCCCGTCTATCAAAAAATCCTGCAAGACCACGAAACAAACACATAAAACTAAGGCCGTCCGAACATTTCAGACGGCCTTCCAAATTTCATTGATTATTGACGGGCAGACATCACCGCCTGCAGGTTTTGTTTTAACGTTTCCATATCCAACCAACCGGCGTTAATAAACAACATCAAAATCACCGTACCCACGCACAACATGCCGATACCATACAACACATAACCCACCAAAACACGGCCTATCGTCGCATTCCCCATCCACATCAAACCGCGTACCTGCACCACAAACACCCAAGCCTGCCACAACAGCGCAAACGCAGCCAACGCCGGCACATACAACACCAGCAACAATGGCAAGAGCAAAGCCTCAGACACCAAAATAAAGCCCCACAAAGGCAGCCGGGGCGCACCGTAATAATGCAGCACCTTGCGCATCGAGCGGCTCAACACCAACCATTTCACCATCACTAAAATCACCGACAGGCACACCGCCGCCGCGCCGCTGCCAAACAAAGGCGACATGTTGGCCGCGTTCACCACGCCCAACAGCAGCAACACCGCCGCCATCACTAAAGGCGAATACAAATACGTCTCCGGCGAACGATAGCGCAAACGCAAAACATCCCACATATCACGAACAAACACATACAGCATGGCATAAATCCAAAGCAAAAAAGCCGATTGTATCTTAGGCCGTCTGAAAATCAAACCGGCAAACTTAAAAACCGCCAATTAAAACGAAAAATAATTCAATACAAAACAAAATCTTAATTTACCACCTCAAAAATAAAGCCTACAAACGCTTGCACAAGGCAACGAAATTTGGTTTAATTCACATCTCGCAACGAAACACGCGAAGGCCAGATAGCTCAGTTGGTAGAGCAACGGATTGAAAATCCGTGTGTCGGCGGTTCGATTCCGCCTCTGGCCACCACCAACCGCCTTGAAGCGGTTATTTTTTTGTCTATACGATTTGCACTCCATACTTAGCGCAAATCCCGTTCCAGACCATGCGTCCCGATTTCCACACAAGGCCGTCTGAAAAATTTCAGACGGCCGTTGTTCATGTTGGCATGGCATAAAAATTCTCTTCACCGCCCCATTCCGACAGAATACGGCGCTTCCATCCAAATCGGCTGAAACCTTCGCGAACATACTGAATATGAATAAAGTTCAAGGCCGGTCGGTTTACTATATAATACCGTCCAAACCAACCATAACTTACTCATTGTAGGGAAGATAATGAAAAAAGTGCTGATCGTGCATTACTCGCAAACGGGGCAGCTCTCCAGTCTAGCGCGAAATTTTGCCGCGCCGTTGCAAACAGCCGGCATACAGGTCGATTGCGTCAATATCGTCCCGGAGCAGGCGTTTCCGTTTCCGTGGCCGTTTTGGCGTTTTTTCGATACCTTTCCTGAAACCGTCCATTTAAAACCCGCCCCGATTCTGCCGCCGCACATTCCGTCCGAAGATTACGATGTGGTGGTCATTGCCTACACTGTTTGGTTCCTCTCCCCTTCGCAACCGATGACCGCCTTTTTGCAACGCGAAGAAACGCACCGCCTGCTGGACGGCAAACCGGTCATCACGCTTATCGGCTGCCGCAATATGTGGCTGGGCGCGCAGGAAAAAATGAAATCTTTGCTGAAACAAAACGGCGCCAAACTCATCGGCAACATCGTAAAAATCGATGCCTGCAACAGCGCGGCTAGTTTCATTACCACGCCCGCCTGGATGCTGACCGGCGACAAACGCTATTTCCGCTCCTTGCCCTCCGCCGGCATTGCTGAAGAAGAATTGGCAGATGCGGCGCGGTTTGGGACGAAATTGCGCGATGCGCTGTTAAACCAACAGCCTTTGGACGAAACCCTGTTTCAAAACATGGGCGCGGTGACAGTGAATGAAAAACTGATTTTCAGCGAACGCGCCGCCGGCCGCAGCTTCTTCGTCTGGGGCAAGCTTTTGATGGTGGCAGGCCGTATTTCTCCGCTTTTGCGCCGTGCGCTGCTGTGCTTTTACATCGTCTTTTTATTGGCGATGATTTTGGTGGTTTTGCCTGTCAGCATAATTTTGAAAAAGCTGCTGCATCCGCTGCTCAAAGGCCGTCTGAAAAAGCTGGCGGACTATTATGCGCAACCGTCAGGCAGATAATACTTTTCAGACGGCCTCAAACCAGGAATCCATCATGCCCGAAGTTATCCACTACCCCGAACGCCGTCGCTTTCAAATCGATATTGACGGTTTGGAAGCAGGCTACATCAGCTATACCGAACACAACGGCAGCTGGGACGTAAACCATACCGAGGTCTCGCCCAACTTCCGTCATCGCGGCATTGCCAAACTGCTGGTGGATGCGCTGATGGAATATGCCGAAACACACCATATCCCGTTGACTGCAAGCTGCGACTACGCGGCGCGGTTTATCGGTTGATTATTTTGACAAACACATCATGACATCGAATAACACACTCAAAGACGTTTATCTCAACCGCGTTTCTGCCTTCTTGCCCAACGCCCCCGTCGGCAATGACGAAATGGAAGCCGTCCTCGGCATGGCAGGCGATGTGCCTTCACGCGTGCGCCGCATGATTTTGCGCTCCAACGGCATTTTGTCGCGCCATTACGCCATCGATCCCGAAAGCCGCCGCACGACGCACACCAATGCCGAGTTGGCCGCCGAAGCAGTCAACGGCCTGTTTGCCCAAGGCGTTTCGGCAGAAACCATCGGCAGCCTGGCCTGCGCCACTTCCTATCCCGACCAAACCATGCCCGGACACGGCGTGATGGTGCATGGTTTGCTGGATATGCCGCCTTGCGAAGTGTTCAGCATGGCAGGCGTATGCGCGGCAGGTATGGCGGCGATGAAACACGCCTACAACACCGTACGCACCGGCGAACACGCACATGCGGTTTCCGTTGCCTCCGAAAACGCCTCGGCGGTCATGCGCGGCGAAGTGTTCCAAAGTGAAACCGACCATAAAAAACTGGAAAACGCGTCCCCCGAAATCGGGTTTGAAAAAGACTTTTTGCGCTGGATGCTGTCTGACGGTGCAGGCGCGGTGTATCTGTCCGACCGTCCCAATTCAGACGGCCTCAGCCTGAAAATCCATTGGATAGACCTGCTTTCCTACGCCAACGAAATGCCGCCCTGCATGTATGCCGGCGCAGAATTCCGCGACGGCGTATTTGAAGGCTGGAAACACGCCGATGCCGATTACGGCCGCCGCCACAGCCTGATGGCGGTCAAACAGGACGTCAAACTATTGAACGAAAACATCGTCCGCTATACGGTGGAAAAACCCCTCTCCCAAATCGCCGCCAAACACGGTATCCGCGCCGAAGAAATCGATTGGTTCCTGCCCCACTACTCTTCCGGCTTTTTCCGCGACCGCCTTTCAGACGGCCTGAAAAATATCGGCTTCGACATTCCGCAGGAAAAATGGTTTACCAATCTGCACAGCAAGGGCAACACGGGTTCGGCCTCGATTTACATCATCCTTGAAGAATTTATGCGCACTTTCCCCATCGAACACGGCCAAAAAATCCTGTGTTACGTTCCGGAAAGCGGCCGTTTTTCAACATGTTTCATGCTTTTGGAAGCAGTAAAGGCCGTCTGAATGAAGATTGACGACATCCCTCAAGACAACAGCGCCAGCTACCACGGCCACCGCAAAGTCATCTACGGCACCCGCGACGGCCACTACGAAGCGGCCACCAGCAACGGTTGGCAGGACGAAGCCTACGCCACCGAAATGGCAGTGTGCGAACTCGATGCCCAAACTCAGGCCGCGCGCGAAGCCGTCGAAAAAGGCGAATATTCGCCGCTGTACTACCATATGTTCCGCTGCCGTTATGATGAAACCGGCTTGGCCATGGCGGCAGGCGTATGGAAATGGCAGCTGCGTCGGCATTTCCGTCCCGAAGTGTTCGCCAAACTACCGGCCAAAACCCTGCAAAAATACGCCGATGCCTGCCAAATCAGCATAGACGGCCTCAAACAAACCGATATCTAAAGCCCCTCATGATTACCCTGCATTCGCTCGACCAATCCCGTGCCCTGCGCATTGTTTGGCTGCTTGAAATCCTCGGTACGCCCTACCGCCTGCAAACCTACCGCCGCCATCCCGACACTTTGCTCGCCCCTGACGAACTCAAAGCCATTCATCCCTTGGGCAAATCGCCTTTATTGGATGATGACGGCTTTATCTTGGCGGAAAGCGGCGCGATTACCGACTATCTGATTCAAACCTACGGCAACGGCCGTCTGATGCCCGAACGCGGCAGCCGCGAATACTGGCAATATCAACGCTGGCTGCATTACGCCGAAGGTTCGCTGATGCCGTTATTGCTGCTCGGACTGGTGTTCCGCCGGATTGAAAGCGCGCCCATGCCGTTTTTCATCAAACCGATTGCCCGCAAAATCAGCGGCAGCGTCAAAAGCAGCTTTATCCATCCGCAAGCCGCGCTGCATCTTGCCCACATCGACAGCGAGCTGGAAAACCGCGAATGGTTGGTCGGCAACAGCCTCAGCGGTGCCGACATCATGATGAGCTATCCGCTGCAAGCCGCGGCCGACCGCTTCGATTTCGCCGATTACCCCAATATCCGCGCTTATTTGCAACGCATCGAAGCGCATGGAGCCTACCGTCGCGCCGTTGAAAAAGCAGGTTCGCCTTTATTGAAACTCGACAAATAAAACAAGGCCGTCTGAAACGTTTTCAGACGGCCTGAAACCTTGGTTCACTTATCGAATAGCTTTGCCGTAAACGGCGTTTTTACCAACGCGCCGCCCGAATGCTTTGTTCCCCCTCGACGTTCCACTATAATGGCAACCCATATCCTTCTAAAAAATAACACCATGCCAACCGACAATCTCCCGACTCTTGCCATCGACACCAGCACATCCTTTCTGTCCATCGCATTGGAACATCAAGGCGAAATCCGCCTGTTTCACGAAAACGTCGGCACCAAGCAATCCGAACAAATCCTGCCGCAAATCGAACGTCTCTTTAAAGAAGCGGGCATCACGGCCGCCGATTTGGGCTGCATCGTCTATGCACAAGGCCCCGGCGCATTTACCGGCCTGCGTATCGGCGCGGCAGTTGCACAAGGTTTGGCCACGCCGTTTGACATGCCCATGATCGGCATTCCCTGCCTCGATGCTGCCGCTTCATTGCTACCGCCATCCAGCTGCGTGCTGGCGGCCACCGATGCGCGTATGGGCGAAGTGTTCTACGCATGGTTTGATACGCAAAACCACGTCCGCTTGAGCGATTACACGGTTGGCAAAGCCGCCGCCATTACCGCGCCCGAAGGCAAAACGCCTAGCGGCGGCATCGGCAATGCCTTTGCCCTCGCCGACAAACCGCCTTTTGACGGTCAGGCTGATATGCCGACCGCTGCCGACTATCTTAAACTTGCCCGCAGCGGCCGCTATGTTGCCACCGATGCGGCACACGCCGAGCTGCTCTACGTCCGCAACAAAATTGCCCTGACCGCGCAAGAGCAAGCCCAACAAAAGGCCAAACCGTGAACCTGCGCCCAGCCGTACTTGCCGACTGCCCCACCCTTGCCGCCATCGACGCACAAGGCAATCCTTCGCCGTGGACGGCGCAGCAGTTTGAATCGGCGGTTCAACACCATCCCGACAGCGTTTGGCTCAGCCAGGCAGACCACCAAATTACCGGCTTTATCGTGTGGCAAACCGTGTTTGACGAATCCGAACTGCACCTGATTGCCGTCGCGCCCGAATACCGCCGCCAAGGCATTGCGTCCGCCCTGCTGCAACACTGGCAAAATGCAGTGCAACAGCAAGGCGCAACCCGATTGCTGCTCGAAGTCCGCGCAAGCAATGAAACCGCGCAACAGCTCTACCGCAAACACGGCTTCCAAACCTGCGGCCACCGAAAAAACTACTACGCCCTACCCGACGGTGGCAGCGAAGATGCCGTATTGATGGAGAAATCATGTTAAGCAGCCGCTACCTGCACCTGCACGAAGCCTTGGGCTTGGGCCCGATGTGGCTGAACCGAAACGCCGAAATCATCCATGCCGCGCCTCAAGCCGCACTATCAGCCGCGCCCGTCCGCCCCAAAACCATTGCTGCCGATACCGCGCAAGCCGTGCGCACTTTATCCGCAGGCGCCCAACAGGCACGCACTGCCGCCATTGCCACTGCGCAAACGGCCAAACCGGCTGTCCGCGTTCCCGAAGCGGCGCCCAAAGCCATGGCCGAAATACCGACAAAAACAGAAAAAGCCGCGCATTCAGACAATCTGCCCCGTCTTGACGTAACCATCAGGCCGTCTGAAATCATGGTGGTCAGCATTTGCCCATCCACCGAAGACAGCCTGCACGGTACGCTGTTTAGCGGCGACGTCGGCACGCTTCTCGACAACATCCTAGCCGCTATCGGTCTCAAGCCCGAGCAGGCGCACAAAACCGCATGGGTCAAAACCGCGCCCGTGTTCACCGCCCTGCCCGATGCCGAACACATCCGCGCCGAGCTTGCCGAAATGCAAGACGAGCTGACCGCTTCGCAAGCGCGCGCAGTATTGTTTCTCGGCAAAATCTTCGACAGCCCCGACATGATCGGACTGATGAACGAATTGTGCGGGAAGCGGCCGCATTTCGTCATTCCCCACCCCGCCCGCCTGCTGATGCAGCCGCAACTCAAAGCGCAGGCATGGCAAATCTTAAAGCCATTGAAACAGCTTTTGGCCAAGGCCGTCTGAACATTCTGTTTAACCTGAAATCAGATTTTTCACTAACAAAAAAGGGCGTGTTCGACACACCCTAATGTTTATCAATATTCCGCCGAATGCCAAAAAGGCTGACCCACCGTCGGCGTACTGGCGCGCGCTTTCTCACGTGCCTCCACAGGTTCCGCCTCATAGGCCAGACGGCCCGACTCGACCGCAAGTGCAAAAGCGCGTGCCATATTGACCGGATCGCCGCTGCGGGAAACGGCGGTATTCAGCAACACGCCGTCAAAGCCCCATTCCATCACTTGCGCCGCCTGCGAAGGCAAACCCAAACCGGCATCGATAATCAACGGCGTGTCGGGCAGACGTTCGCGCAGAACTTTCAGCGCATAAGCATGAACCGCGCCCAAACCCGTGCCAATCGGTGCCGCCCACGGCATCAACGCCTGACAGCCTGCGTCAAGCAGTCGTCGGCAGGCAATCAAGTCTTCGGTGCAATAAGGCAGCACTTTGAATCCGTCTTTAATCAGAATTTCCGCCGCTTCGACGAGTTGGAACACATCGGGCTGCAACGTGTCATCATCGCCGATAAGTTCGAGCTTGATCCAATCGGTATCAAACACTTCGCGCGCCATTTGCGCAGTGGTCACAGCTTCCTGCACGCTTTGACAGCCTGCGGTATTGGGTAACACAGGCACGCCCATTTCTTCCAACAACGACCAAAAACCCTGCCCGTGCGCTTCGCCGCCGCTGCCGGCACGGCGCAATGAAACGGTAATCATCGCCGGTTGCGCGATTTGGACAGACTGCTTGAGGATTTCCGGCGTCGGATAAGCAGCCGTACCGAGCAGCAGCCGTGAAGGGAAAGTTTCTCCGTATAGGGTAAACATGATGAATTCCTTTGTATTGTTTTTTAGATTTTAAGCATAAGGCAATCGGGCAACCCTGCCCGATATTCAAATAGGAAAAAGTCGGGCGCAAATACCCAACCTATTGATTACAAATCGTTTACCCACCGACTACCGGGCGCACGATGTCCACTTTGTCGTTTTCGTTCAAAACCGTTTCCGCATACGAGCCTTTGGCGACAAACTGGGTATTGACGGCAACGGCAAACGGTTTTTGCGGCGCGGTTTGGGCGATAAGGTCGGCGATGGTTGTGCCGTTTAATGTGATGGCTTCATTGTTTAATATAATCTTCATGATGTTTGCTCCTCTTATCGGGCTTCTTATTTTCAGACGGCCTTATTCATCCCACAAAGCCTGAAACGCTTTAACCACCGCGTCGGGATTTTCCGCTTCGGTCACGGCGCGGACGACGGCGAGTGAGGAAACGCCGGTGGCAAGTACGGCTTCGGCGTTGTTCAAATCGATGCCGCCGATGGCGACGACGGGCGTGCCGCCTGCCTGTCTGACGTATTCGCGCAGTTTGTCCAAACCTTGCGGGGCGGTGGGCATTTGCTTGGTCGTGGTCGGGAAAATCGCGCCGCTGGCGACGTAGCTAGGTTGTACGGACAAGGCGCGATCGAGTTCGGCAACAGAGTGCGTACTCAAGCCCAAGCGCAAACCGGCAGCTTCAATCGCGGCTAGGTCGGCAGTGTCCATGTCTTCCTGCCCGAGATGCACGCCGTATGCACCTGCGGCAATCGCTTCGCGCCAGTGGTCGTTGATGAAAAGCTGGGTTGCACTGTTTTGACAGGCTACGACGCAACGTTCGATTTCGCGTTTCAACTCGTCGCCATGCAGGATTTTACAGCGCAGTTGCACCGTGTCGGCACCTGCTTTGACCATGCGCTCGACCCAGTCAGCAGTGGGAACAACGGCGTAAAATTTCAGGGGAGATTTGAGTGGCGGGAAGGTCATAACGGCTCCGAAAGGAATAATTCGTTGTTATATTATCAGAAAAGGCCGTCTGAATAATATTTGTTTTCAGACGGCCTGATTGAAAAAATGAATATTGCCCTATTCGGCTTTGGCTTTATAAAAATATGAACATACTGATGGGTTATCAAAATGAGTGCATATTGGCGCTCCACATTCGGAGACCCAACCCATGAAAAAATTTCTCTTGTTAGCCGCCCTTCCCTTACTGTTTGCCACTTATTCAAATGCTGCCACGCCTAAAAAAGCGGAAGCTTCAAAACCAGCTTCGGCACACAAACAAACCAAGCAGCGTTTTTCCGGCAAAATCACCGGCTATCAAACCGCCGAGCATTCGTTCTCCGTACGCAAGGGCGACCGCCTGCGCATCAGCAAAACCGGCAACCCCAACGCCTATTTCAACGTATGGGCGCCCAAAGGCGATGAAGCCGTATTTAACGGTTCGGCACAAGGCGATAAATTTGACGGTATCGCTACCCAATCGGGCAAATATAAAGTGCAGGTCTATATGATGCGCGCCCAAGCCCGCCGTAACACTACTGCCCATTACGCCGTAAACGTCATCAAAAACTAAGGGGCTGACGTAGATTAGCCCTAAATTCCACACCAATCTCGCAGGATTTTAAGCTGTTGAGACGGTGTGCCGAAGTTAAATCGAAATTCGCATTCTTTCAAGAACAGCGGGAAAG
>NZ_KV830193.1:12761-59614 GCF_001836705.1 Neisseria sp. HMSC061B04 | reverse complement strand
CAGCAGCGAAGAACCGAACTATACGCCTCCCAACAAAACCAGTCAACACCCAATTTCAAAAAAATTGCAGAATTTCTGCAACTGTCTGTATTTAAATAATTTTAAATTTATCAAATTTTATATATTCACTAGGTGTACAGAATCTTCAAAGATAATAGCCCTACAACTTTGCTCTTATTTGCTACATTCAGATGCTATCTCTCTTTATATTGCTGGCGCTTTGGTCCTATCTACTCTTACAATCTACACTTTCTTCAATAAAACAATCATAAATTTAAAATTGTCCTATTATGAGCAACCAACAAATCCAACAAAAATTTGAACAGGCATATCACTCTTTTATCGAAGAGGAAAATTACGAGGAAGCGCTTAAACGTGCGGAGATTCTTTGCCTTCTCAATCCACAATCTGTCGAATTTCATCACAAAGTTGCTTATGTCTATCTAAAGCAATTGAATTGGGAAAAAGCCATTGAGGCCGAAATGAAAACATTGGAGCTGGATTGCGCCTATATCCCTGCTTTGGATTTACTTGCACATGCATACGGCGGTTTGGAAAATTGGGAAAGAACCGGATTTTATGGCCATCAGGCTTTGGTCTTGAAAGATAAAGCCATACCTGACCTTCAGCATGAAATTATTCCTGCATCGGCGCCAAAAGATGGAAAACGGATTATCTCGTTTTCTTTATTTGGTAATAGTTCCAAATATATTGAACCTGCCGTCTTAAATACCCAGCTTGCTCCTGTTCTTTTCCCTGGCTGGACATGCCGTTTCTATGTTGATGATTCTGTTCCGGCCGAAGCCCTCCAACGGTTTAAGGCCAATGGTGCGGAGGTTATCCATATTGATCCCCAACTGCGCAACTGGCCCGGAACGATGTGGCGTTTTCTTGCGATAAATGATCCTGAAGCTGAATATGTGATATTTCGCGATGCTGATTCTATTATTTGTTATCGAGATGCAGCTTCTGTTTCGGAATGGATAAAAAGTGGCGCCCTATTCCACACCATACGCGATTCGGGCTCGCATACTGCTTTAATTCTTGCAGGCATGTGGGGGGCTAAGGCCGGTGCCGTCCCTAATATGCGGGAAAGAATTCAAAACTTTATTGATAGCGGCTATTCTTCAAGGCATTTCGCGGATCAGGATTTCTTAGAAAAAGAATTGTGGGCCTATATACGCCAAAATCTCTTTGCACATGACCGACTGTTCAACTTCCGTAATCCGCATGACATCCCCGGAGAATTCAACCCAGATTATCAAATTGCTTTCTGCGAAGGTGCAACCAGCTTCAATGCGACAACCGATTATGAAGATAACAGCTTGGCGAGATGGACTTTATATTCGCGTGTATCCCCTTTAGTCAATCGGGATTACTCGCTTAATATTGTTCCTGAATTTAAGGTATGCAGTTACGTAACTGAAGTAAAAAACGGAATTGTCTCAGCTTCCTTACCCAGAAGATACGGTAATGCCATTAAAGCAGGATTGGCAAAAATCAATATCGAGAGAATTTGATTTCAAACAATAGCTTAACTAAACATCCAATATCATGAGCAAACACATTCTCCTCGGCATTACCGGCGGTATTGCGGCGTATAAATCGTGTGAACTGGTCAGACTGCTGAAAAAGCAAGGACATTCTGTTTCAGTGGTGATGACGAATTCTGCGACGGAATTTGTCTCTCCGCTGACTTTCCAAGCATTAAGCGGCAATCCCGTGTTATCGGATACCTATTCAGGCGCTTCCAATAATGGCATGGCGCACATCAATCTGACGCGCGAAGCCGACGCATTTCTTATTGCGCCTGCAACTACCAATACGATTGCCAAAATTGCCAACGGATTGGCCGACAACCTGCTGACTACTTTGGCCGCAGCCAGAAAATGTCCTTTGGCCGTTGCGCCTGCAATGAATGTCGAAATGTGGAACAACCCTGCCAACCTGCGCAATATTGCACAACTGGCTTCAGACGGCATTACCGTGTTTTACCCAAACAGTGGCGAACAGGCTTGCGGAGAAACAGGCACAGGCAGAATGGTTGAAGCAGTCGATCTGGCAGATTTGCTAGAAGATTTATGGACACCCAAGCTACTGAGCGGCAAAAAAGTTCTGATTACAGCCGGCGCAACGTTTGAAGCCATCGATCCTGTCCGCGGTATTACCAATATTTCCAGCGGACAAATGGGTATGGCTTTAGCGCGTGTGTGCCGTGCTGCCGGAGCGGAAGTCACACTGATTTACGGTCAAATTCAGACGGCCTTGCCAGCAGGCTTGGCTCATTCTGAACAGGCTGTCAGCGCAGAAGCCATGTATCAGGCAGTCCACCGCCACATCCATGCGCAAGATGTCTTTATTTCCGTTGCAGCCGTTGCAGACTATAAAGTCAAAAACAGCAGCAACGAGAAACTGAAGAAAAACGGCAATCAGCCTCCGGTTATCGAGCTGACAGAAAATCCGGATATTCTCGCATCCGTAGCCGCCCTGCCTTCCCCACCATTCTGCGTCGGCTTTGCAGCGGAAAGCCATCAGGTTTTGGAATTTGCACGGGCAAAACGTTTGCGCAAAAACGTACCGATGCTGGTGGCCAACCAAGTTTCCGTTTCCATGGGTAAGCCAACCAATCAAATCACCATTATTGATGACCTTGCTGAAACCTCCTTTCCGGAAATATCCAAACGCCAAGCCGCAGATGAAATCGTCAAACGCTTGGCTGAATTGTTGTCTTAATCAAACAGAAGGCCGTCTGAAAATTTTTCAGACGGCCTTTGTTCAAACACACATTACAGTCCCAATTCGCGCAGGAAACGAATATCGTCTGCCCAACCGGATTTCACTTTCACCCAAATCTTCAAGAAGACTTTGGTATCAAACAATTTCTCCATATCAAGGCGTGCTTCAGTAGAAATTTTCTTCAATTTCTCCCCACCCTTGCCAATCAAAATCGCCTTTTGGCTGTCTTTATCAACCAACACCGCGATATAAATGCGGAACAGTCCGCTTTCCTCTTCCTCAAACTGCTCCACTTCAACATTCATCGCATACGGCAGCTCTTCGCCCAAATAGCGGAACAATTTTTCGCGCACAATTTCCATCGCCAGGAATCGGCTTGATTTGTCCGTCACCATATCTTCCGGATACATCGGGATACTTTCCGGCAGATACGGCTTGAGCAGCTCCAGCAGATTGGCAATACGCAGACCATGTTTCGCGCTGACTGCCTCGCTGGCGGCAAACTCAAACTCTTGGCGCACTTCATTGATAAACGCCTCAAGTGCAAATTTGTCTTTGGCTTTATCTTTATCGATTTTATTGACCACCAATACCACGGGCGTATGCTTAGGCAACTGTTTCAACACCACGCGGTCGGCATCGGTAAAGCGCATGGCTTCCACCACAAAAACCACCACGTCCACGCCGCTCAATGCTTCGGTGACGTTTTGATTAAGACGGTCATTCAAAGCATTGCGGTGATTGGTTTGGAAACCCGGGGTATCGACAAACACAAATTGCGCCGTGTCGTCGGTGTAAATACCGGTTACACGGTTGCGCGTGGTTTGTGCTTTTTTACTGGTAATACTGATTTTCTGACCGATTAAATGGTTCATCAGCGTGGATTTGCCGACATTCGGACGCCCCACGATGGCCACAAAGCCGCAACGATAATCTGTCGGGTGTTGCGACTCGTTTTGCAAAAAGGTTTCGATATCCATTTATATATGACTTTCTTGATTGTTTCAGACGGCCTTTGCATTTTCTCAAAGGCCGTCTGAAATATTATTTTTTAGATTTTTTCAAAGGAAACTTCTGTTCCAACCATTCTAGGGCTTCACATGCCGCTTTTTGCTCGGCTACTTTCCGACTGCTGCCGCGTGCATTGCAGATGAAACCAAGTTCGCCCAAATCGCAGGAAATCACAAACATCGCATCGGCCGTCTGCTCCGCCTGCTCTTCAATTCGATATTTTGGCAGGGCAAAGCGGCGTGCCTGCAAGGCTTCCTGCAAAGCGGTTTTACTGTCTTTTTTGCCGATATTCAAATCCGCGCGTTTTACGCGTTCCGCAAACAAATGGCGAACTACTTTTTCCGCCGCAGAAAAATCAGCGTCAAAGCTGACCGCCGCAAACATCGCCTCCATCGCATCGGCCAAAATCGAAGGCCGTCTGAAACCGCCGCTCTTCAACTCGCCGGCACCCAAATACAAACCGTCGCCAACATTCATTTCCAACGCGATTTCAGCCAATACGCCTTCATTTACCAAAGCCGCGCGCATCCGCGACAACTCGCCTTCCGACAATTTCGGAAACGCGTCAAACAACATCCGCGCCACGGAATAGTTCAAAATCGAATCGCCGACAAATTCAAAACGCTCATTGTGTTTGGCATTGTAGCTGCGGTGGGTCAAAGCCTGCTGAAGCAGCTCCATATTGCGGAACTCATAGCCCAGACGCTTTTGAATCGCTCGATGCGCCTGCTGTTTGAACAAATCAGGTTTCATTCCATACTTTCAAAAAACAGCCCGAAAATACGCCTCATCCGCAGTGAAACAAAATAAAAAGGCTACACCGGCAACTTTTTTATTTTGGCTCATTGTTTCTTGCGTCCCTCAAGCCGATAAACAATCAAAAGCCGTCATGTTCAAACCTGACGGCACTTGCCGACATTGTACCATCAAACCGCCCCTGCACACATCCGTGCGGAAAAGCGGCGAATCGTGTAAAATCATGCCAAATCATCTCTTTGTCAACTCCATGAACAAATTTGCCCAAGCATTGGCCGCAGCGCTCGACCGCTGCATTGTTACCAACACCGTCGCCGAACAAGGCGAACCCGTCGGCTTCCTCTACCGCGAAGCCCCCGTATTTGAAAATGACAGCGGCTGGCGTATTTTCAGCGGCGACGAAACCGACGAATACACCGACAATCCCGACAACTTCAGTATTGTCAGCCTCTCCGCCATTACTGCAGACAATCCCGACATCGCGCCTCTGCTGACTCAGGCAGAAGGCAGCGCGTGGGAACTGAACGAAGACGGCGAGTTCCAAGCCGTTGCCGATTGGCAGCCGCAAGAATAATCCATCCCCATTTCGTTTCAGACGGCCTTCTTTATAACAAGGCCGTCTGAGACCGAGCCGAATCCCTATTTCACCAATATTGAAGGAATCATCATGAACATTATCGAACCTCGCCTCGACGGTACCAACTTGCGCATCGGCATCGTTCAGGCCCGCTTCACCAACGAAATCGGCAGCGAAATGGTCAAAGTTTGTTGCCGCACCTTAAAAGAATTGGGCGTAGCCGAAGACAACATCACGCTTGCCACCGTCCCCGGCGCGCTTGAAGTGCCTATCGCGCTGATGAACCTCGCTTCATCCGAACAATTCGATGCCCTGATCGCCATCGGCGTTGTGATTCGTGGCGAAACCTACCACTTTGAATTGGTATCTAATGAGTCCGGCGCAGGTGTCAGCCGCGTTGCCCTTGACTACAACATCCCGATTGCCAACGCCATCCTGACAACTGAAAACGACGAACAAGCCGTTGCCCGCATCGAAGAAAAAGCCTCCGATGCCGCCAAAGTTGCCGTAGAATGTGCCAACTTGGTCAATCATCTTTTGTCAGAACAATACGAAGACGACGAAGAATAAACTTCTCCCCGTATTGAATACAGCATATTTTCAGACGGCCTCCCAATCATGACATTGAGGCCGTCTGAATCATTCAATATTCAGCCGACAACCCTCGGCACCCTCTTCACAAGGAATACCCATGAAAAGCCCACGCCGCCGCGCACGCGAGCTTGCCGTACAAGCCATTTATCAAGCAGGCATCAACAAAACCGCCGCTCCCGAAATCGCTAAAAACATCCACGAACTGTCCCAATCTTCCAATATGGATGAAGAGCTGTTCAACAAACTGTTTTTCGGCGCACAAACCCATGCCGAAGAATACATGGAAAAAATCAGTCCCCTGCTCGACCGTGACGAAAAAGACCTCAGCCCTATCGAACGCGCCGTTTTGCTGGTTGCCTGCCATGAGCTGAGCACCATGCCTGAAACCCCATACCCCGTCATCATCAATGAAGCCATCGAAGTTACCAAAACTTTCGGCGGTACCGATGGCCATAAATTCGTCAACGGCATCCTCGACCAACTGGCTTCCCGCATCCGCCCTGACGAACCGCGCCGCAAAGGCTAAAATTGACTTCACATCGGGTCGAGATTACCAATCTTTGCCCTGTTGAGGCTAATCTGCTTATACAGCCAAACCATCCAAAAGGCCGTCTGAAATTCAGACGGCCTTTTATATTTCGATTTATTCCGATTTTGGTATTTCATAACCGGGGCAGTTTTGTTTATCGCTGTTTGCCCAGATGATACCGCTGTCGTTGTAATAAACGGTACAAGTTTCATCGGCATTGGTTTCTTTATTGGGTACAGCCTTCAAAATATAACCTGAATCGGAAGGATTAGGCATAGAATCCGTACCTTCGGAAAAACTAATATTGAAATATTGATTCTGCTGCAAATTTTCAGGAGGAAACCCTACAAAAGTACTTTTTTGAGTATAGTAGCGTTCGAGCTGTTGGGCATTATGCAGCATCTGGGTGCGGACGGATGCGAGACGCGTTTGGCGGATGTAGTTTTGATAAGACGGATAGGCGATGGTAGCGAGAATGGCTGCAATCAAAACGACTATCAGCAGCTCGATAAGCGTGAAGCCTTGTTGGTGTTTCATTTTATTTGTGTCGTTAATAATTGGAATAAGACATGAATATTATAGTCGTTTTCTTGCGGCTTAAATGTTCAGATTCGGAGGGAGTTTGGGAATTTATGTAAACGAGGTACAAGTTCTGAAAAATATCTTCATCCTTTTATTTTTTATTTCAATAAGTTAAACTTCAATTTAAGCCAACTGTCTCTTGGTTGGCCTTAGTCTTTACAGTAAAATCCAGTTGTTTTTTGTCTCTATCAATACATTTGTTGCTTGTCTGCGACGTTATTTTATTGAATTGGTTCCTTTTATATGTCTAAAGTTTTCAAGTGGGCGGCCGGTACGGCTGTTATCGTGGCTGCGGCTTTCGGCGGCTGGTCTTTGATGAAGCCTGAGCCTCAGTCTTCTTTTATTACGGAAGTGGTCAAACGCGGCGATATCCGTCAAACCGTATCGGCAACCGGCGAAATCTCGCCTTCCAATTTGGTATCCGTAGGCGCAGAAGCTTCAGGCCAGATTAAAAAACTGTATGTGAAACTGGGCCAACAAGTGAAAAAAGGCGATTTGATTGCAGAAATCGACTCAACCAATCAGCTCAACACGTTAAATACCGAAAAATCCAAACTGGAAACTTATCAGGCAAAATTGGTTTCTGCAGAAATCGCGCTTTCCAGTGCGGAGAAAAAATATAAGCGCGAACTTGCCTTATGGAAAGAACAGGCCACTTCCAAAGAAGATTTGGAATCTGCACAAGACTCTTTAGCCGCAGCCAAAGCCAATGTCGCCGAGCTGAAGGCCTCCATCAAACAATCCAAAATCTCCATCAATACGGCCGAATCCGAACTGGGCCACACGCGGATTACCGCTACCATGGACGGCACCGTAGTCGCCATTCCTGTTGAGGAAGGCCAATCCGTCAATGCGGCGCAATCTACGCCGACCATTATCCAACTGGCCAATCTGGAAACCATGTTAAACAAAATGCAGATTGCCGAAGGCGATATTACGAAAGTCAAAGCCGGTCAGGATATTTCGTTCACCATTTTGTCCGAGCCGGACACCCCGATTAAAGCAAAATTGGACAGTGTCGACCCCGGCCTGACCACCATGTCTTTGGGCAACTACACCAGCAGCACGGACACGACTTCCAATGCGATTTACTACTATGCCCGCGCACTTGTACCGAATCCCGAAGGCAAACTTTCTATCGGTATGACCACTCAAAACACGATCGAAATCAACGGCGTGAAGAATGTTTTACTGGTACCGACGCTGACCGTGAAAAAACATAACGGCAAATCCTATGTCAGCATTTTGGGCGCAGACAATAAAGCGGTAGAACGCGAAGTAACCGTCGGTTTGAAAGACAGCATGAATACCGAAATCAAAAGCGGCTTGAAAGAAGGCGAAAAAGTGATCGTTTCTGAAATGAGCGCAGATGAAAAGAATAAGAGCAGCGAACGCGCGATGATGGGTGGCGGCCCTCCTCGCTGATTGATTAAGGCCGTCTGAAAGGTTTGGCTGTG
Source organism: Neisseria sp. HMSC061B04 (assembly GCF_001836705.1). Lineage (NCBI taxonomy): Bacteria > Pseudomonadati > Pseudomonadota > Betaproteobacteria > Neisseriales > Neisseriaceae > Neisseria > Neisseria sp. HMSC061B04. The sequence goes on along the minus strand of NZ_KV830193.1, from coordinate 51,372 downwards.
TTTCAGACGGCCTTAGTTCCTATATTTCTATTTTTCGCCCGGAAAGATTATGAGTTTAATCGAATGTAAGAATATCAACCGTTTTTTCGGTAGCGGTGAAAACCGTGTGCACGTATTGAAAGATGTCAGCCTTTCTATTGAGAAAGGCGACTTTGTGGCGATTATCGGCCAGTCCGGCTCAGGCAAATCGACACTGATGAATATCTTGGGCTGTCTGGATACCGCCACCTCCGGCTCTTATCAAATCGACGGCATCGAAACATCGCAAATGCAGCCGGATGAGCTGGCGGCTTTGCGCCGTGAGCGTTTCGGCTTTATTTTCCAGCGTTACAACCTGTTAAGCTCGCTGACCGCCCGGGACAACGTCGCCCTGCCTGCCGTGTATATGGGCATGGACAGCAAAGAGCGCGCGGAACATGCGGAAAAATTATTGGGCGATTTGGGTTTGCAAAATAAAGAAGGCAACAAACCCAGCGAGCTTTCCGGCGGTCAGCAACAGCGCGTTTCGATTGCCCGCGCGTTGATGAACGGCGGCGAAATCATCTTTGCCGACGAGCCGACCGGCGCATTGGATACCGCCAGCGGTAAAAACGTGATGGAAATCATCCACAAGCTGCACGAAGACGGGCATACCGTGATTATGGTCACCCACGATCCGGGCATTGCGGCAAACGCAAACCGCGTCATCGAAATCCGCGACGGTCAGATTATTTCGGATACGTCTAAAAATCCCGATATTCCGCCAAGCAAAGTGGAGAGGATTAAAGAAAAAGCTTCCTGGTCGTTTTATTACGATCAATTTATGGAAGCATTCAAAATGTCGGTACAGGCGATTATGGCGCACAAAATGCGTTCGCTGCTGACCATGCTGGGGATTATCATCGGTATCGCTTCGGTGGTATCGGTAGTGGCCTTGGGTAATGGCTCGCAACAAAAAATCTTGGAAGACATCAACTCGATGGGTACAAACACCATCAGTATCTTCCCCGGCCGTGGTTTTGGCGACCGTAGAAGCGGACGGATCAAGACACTGACGATTAATGACGCAAAAGCCATCAGCCAACAAAGCTACGTCGCCTCTGCCACCCCTCAAACCAACTCCAGCGGCACCTTGACCTACCGCAACACCGACCTGACCGCCTCGCTTTACGGCGTAGGCGAACAATATTTCGACGTGCGCGGTTTGAAATTGGAAGAAGGCCGTCTGTTTGATGATGACGATGTAAAAACCGATGCCCAAGTCGTCGTCATCGACCAAAACACCAAAACCAAACTCTTCGGCGAAGGTGTCAATCCTTTAGGTAAAACCATCCTTTTCAAAAAACGCCCGCTAACCGTCATCGGCATTATGAAAAAGGATGACAACTCGTTTGGTAATTCCGACTCGCTGATGCTTTGGTCGCCGTATACAACGGTCATGCACCAAATTACCGGCGAGAGCTATACCAACTCCATCGTTGTCAAAATCAAAGACGATGCCAACACGCAAGTTGCCGAAAAAAGCCTGACCGAGCTGCTGAAAGCACGCCACGGTACAGAAGATTTCTTTATGAACAACAGCGACAGCATCAAAGAAATGGTTGAAAGCACAACCGGCACCATGACGCTGCTGATTTCTTCCATTGCGGTCATCTCTTTGGTGGTCGGCGGCATCGGCGTGATGAACATCATGCTGGTTTCCGTTACCGAGCGCACTAAAGAAATCGGCGTCCGCATGGCAATCGGCGCACGCCGCAACAATATTTTGCAACAGTTCCTAATTGAGGCAGTCTTAATCTGTATCATCGGCGGCCTGTCAGGCGTATTGTTGTCCGCAAGCATCAGCCTGGTGTTCAACTATTTTGTTACCGACTTCCCGATGAGCATTTCCATGACTTCCGTCATCGGCGCAGTCGTCTGCTCCACCGCCATCGGCGTCGCGTTCGGCTTTATGCCTGCCAACAAGGCTTCCAAGCTCAACCCGATTGATGCGCTGGCTCAGGATTGATTCAGTTAGATGTAACAAACAATATTCAGATAACCTATGGTATGTACATCACCAAAGCACGATAAGGATAAATAATGCAAAACTGGCAACAATATGAATCGCAATATCAAATCGAAGCATTGCTATACGAGTTGTGTATCCAAGCCATTCAAATCATGGCTAAGGAATCTGAAGGCACTGTGATTAACGGTATTGCCTTAAACGTTCATTCTTATTACGGCACTTGCGGCTTGTCTTTTAATCGTGCTGAAAATGGAGAAGATGGCTCATTTTTGCGTGAAAATGATATACAACCACCCGATTGGAGTGATGAATGGAATGAAGCTGTTTATCAAACATTTAAACCTTTCAAAGAAAAACACCGTTATGCCATTGCCGACATTATGCAGGAGTTGGGAAATAAAAATCTGGATGCAGAATTTGAAACATTTGGTAACGGCTTTCTATATACCTGTCGTCGTGTAATGAGTCGATTACGACAAAATAAAGCCTTTGAAAAATATGCCAATATCTCGAATAATTGTTGGTATCCAGTTACTGAAATTGACGCTGATACTGAAGAAGAGGAACGACTTTTAGAAGAAGTCTACCAAGAAATAATTTCAACCCTCACTGCATAAACTTAAATTCAAACATGCATCCCAATAAAGTACAAAGAGATAAATTAAATAAGCTGAGCGACCTGCCCAATGTCGGCAAAGCTGTGGCGGAGGATTTAGCTTTGCTCGGTATCACGCAGCCGCAGGATTTGGCAGGACAGGACGCTTATGAAATGTACGACCGCCTGTGCAGCCTGACCGCAACCCGACATGATCCCTGCATGATCGATATTTTCCTATCGCTGGTTGATTTTATGCAAGGGAACGAACCGAAGCTGTGGTGGCATTTTACGGAACAGCGAAAGGCGTTCTTGGCAGATAAACAAAAGTAGCCAACATTATTTGGTTAGCATTTGAAACCATCTATGCCGTCCGAAACTCTGTTACCCGAAAGATTTTTTATGAAGACGAAACCTTTTTCCCAAGCAGCCTTGTCATTGGCTGTTGCCCTTGCCCTAAGTGCGTGCGCCGCGCCTAAAGCCAATCCGAACCTGACGCTGGAAGCGACCGGCCAAGTCATGAGCGCTGCCGAAACTGCCGAACGCTACGATGTCAACGGCAACTGGTGGGAAATCTACCAAAGCCCGCAGCTTAATGCGCTGATGGAGCAGGCGTTGGCGAACAATGTCGATTTGAAACAGGCCGCCATCAGCGTCAACAAGGCTTTGTACCAAGCCAATATTTTGGGTGCGGATTTGGTGCCTTCGTTCAGCGGCTCATTGGGCGCAAACGCTTCTAAAAACCTGAAAACTGGCAGCCACGGCAATACCTTCAGCAGCCAGCTTGGCTTGAGCTACGAATTGGATTTATGGCGTAAACTCAGTGCCACTGCCGATGCTCAGGTATGGGAATATCAAGCCACGCATGAAGACATGGCCAACACACGCCTGACTTTGATTAATAATGTCGCCGATGCGTATTTCAATATCGCCTATCTGAACGAAGCCATCGAGTTGGCAAAAAAATCGTTAAAGCAATATCAGGAAATCAACCGCATTGCAAATGCCAAGTTCCGCTACGGCCGGGCCGATTCAAGCCAGCCGACCCAAGCCAAACAGTCATTGCTGAGCGCGGAAAACAGCCTGTTGTCTTTGCAAAACAATTTGGATACGCAAAAACAGGTTTTGCGTAATTTGTTGAATTTAAGGCCGTCTGAAAACATGGCCGCCGATCCGGCACAATTCCGCCTGTTGCCTGTCAAAGGCGTGAACTTGGACGTACCGATTACCGTTTTGGCCAACCGCCCCGACCTGCGCGCCGCCGAATACCGCCTGCAAGCGTCGCAACAATCGGTCAACGCGCAAAAACGCAGTTGGTATCCGTCGATTACTTTGGGTGCAAGTTTGAGTACGTCTTCCGATAAAGCGAAAAGTACGTTCAATATCCCCATGTTGGGCGGCTCAGCCACCATCAATCTGCCTTTCCTTAATTGGCAGACCATGAAATGGAAAGACAAAACCGTACAAGCGGAGATGGACAGCGCCAAGCTGAATTTTGAAAAAGCCCTGACCACAGCGCTCAACGAAGTCAACACCAACTACCTTGCCTACAAAAACGCACAGGCCGGCCTTGCCAATCAGGAACAGCGTTATCAGTTGGACAAGAAAAACAGCCATTACTATCAAGTCCGCTACCAACACGGTAAAAACGAACTGAAAGACTGGCTGGAGGCTTTGAATACGGAATACAGCTCGGCTCAAAACCTGCTGAACCAACGCTATGAGGCTTTAAAATACGAAAATATGGTATATAAAGCCATGGCGGGACGTTATACGCCGAAATAGCATTTTCAGACGGCCTTTGGTTAATTTCCGTCAAAGGCCGTCTGAAACCATTCAAGCAACTGAATTTTCATATATAATCGCGCGTTTATTTGATTTTATCCGGACAACATTATGGCCTTCGCCTCTCTCTTTACGCTTTTGGACGACATTACCGCCGTTTTGGACAATGTAGCGATGATGACCAAAGTCGCCGTCAAGAAAACCGCCGGCGTGGTCGGCGACGATTTGGCGCTCAACGCCAATCAGGTAACCGGCGTATCTGCCGAGCGCGAATTGCCGATTATTTGGGCCGTGGCAAAAGGCTCTTTGGTCAACAAACTGATTCTGGTGCCGCTTGCGCTGTTGCTTTCCGCTTTCGTGCCTGCACTGATTACGCCCTTGCTGATGATCGGCGGTGTTTATTTGTGTTTTGAAGGCGTGGAAAAACTACTGCACAAATTTCTGCACCGCAATGAACACGAAGACGGACACGATGCCGAGCCTGAAGTTACAGACGAAAAAACAAAAGTTAAAGGCGCGGTCCGCACGGATTTCATCCTCTCCGCCGAAATCATCATTATCGCGCTGGGCGTTGTTGAAAAATATGACCTGATAACACGTTCTTTGGTTATGGTTGCCATCGGTATCGGCATGACGGTGTTGGTGTACGGCTTGGTCGGCATTATCGTTAAACTTGACGACCTCGGTATGATGCTGATGCGCCAAAAAAGTGCCGCCGTACAAGGCATCGGACGTGGTTTGATTTCATTTATGCCTTGGTTTATGCGCGGCTTGAGCATTGTCGGCACGCTGGCGATGTTCTTGGTCGGCGGCGGACTGATCGCCCACAACCTTGGTTTTTTGCACGACTTCCTCCACGCGCAACATTGGGACAGCGGCATGATGGAACATATCGCCAATTTGGTGATCGGAGTAGCCGCCGGTGCATTGGCCTGCGCCATTGTCCTGCCTGCAATGAAACTGTTTCAAAAAGACTGATTTTGTTTCCCTGCCGTCTGAAAACCTTTCAGACGGCCTCAATACCATTTAAAGCATGAATATTTTCCGTAAACTCGAACAATACTGGCAACACCCGCTGCTGTACTGGCCGCTGGTCATCTTGATTGCCGCCGCAACGCCGTTCACTTTTGCCCCGTATTATCATTTCTGGCTGATGCCGCTGTTGTTTGGCGCGCTGATACGCCTGATTGAATTGCGTCCGCGCTTTGCCGTCATGACTGCCTATCTGTTCGGATTAATCGGTTATACGGCGCAGTTTTATTGGATACACACTGCCCTGCATGATGTTTCGGGGCTGCCGGATTCATACGCCATCCCCCTCACCTTCCTGCTGCCGGCATTTCTTGCGCTTTATCCGGCCATCTGTTTTTGGGTGTGGAGAAAATGCAACCTGGCTCGCTGGGCCAAAACCGGCCTCCTGCTGCCGATTTTGTGGACGCTGGCAGAATTTGCCCGCGAACGCTTCCTGACCGGATTCGGCTGGGGCGCCATCGGCTATTCCCAAATCATCAAAGACAGCCCGTTGGCAGGCTTCGCGCCGTTGGGCGGCATTCATATGGTTACGCTGGCAACCGCTTTCCTCAGCGCATGGCTGGTGTTGCTGATTGACAACCACGGCCGTCTGAAACACCGCCTGCTGCCCTTATGCCTTATCGTTGCGCTCTGCTCCGTCGGCTACATTTCCCAACAAACCGAATACACCCGCCCTGACGGCAGCACCAGCACCGTCGCCCTAATTCAAGGCAATATCGAGCAAAATCTGAAATGGAAAGAAGAGCAAATCATTCCGACCATTCAGAAATACTACGAACAAATCAGCAAAACCAGTGCCGACATCGTCATCCTGCCCGAAACCGCCTTGCCGCTGATGCGCCAGGACCTGCCCGAAGGCATCTTAGAACAATTCGCCGAACAGGCGCAAAGCAACGGCAGCGCATTGGCCATCGGTATCAGCCAATATACGCCCGACGGCAACGGCTACGAAAATGCCGTCATCAATTTGAGCGACTATCACAACAGCACTTCCGATACCATCCCCTACTACGCCAAGAACCACCTGGTTCCATTTGGTGAATACAAGCCATTGCCCATCATTACCGAGCGCCTCTATAAAATGATGGATATGCCTTTGGCCGACTTCCAAAAAGGCGGCGACAACCAAGCGCCTTTGACAATGAAAGATCAAAAAGTCGCCTTCAACATCTGCTATGAAGACGGTTTCGGCGACGAACTCATCGCAACGGCCAAACGCTCCACCCTGCTTGCCAACATCAGCAATATGGCGTGGTACGGCAAATCCAATGCCATGTACCAGCAGCTTCAACAGTCCCAAGCACGCGCGATGGAACTGGGCCGCTACATGGTTCGCGCCACCAATACCGGCGCAACCGCCATTATTTCCCCTAAAGGCACGATTGTTGCCGAAGCCCAGCCGGATACAGAAACCGTCCTGGAAGGCCACGTCAAAGGCTACATCGGTGAAACGCCTTATATGAAAGCAGGAGGCTCAACCTGGCTTATCAGTATTTTAGCCGCCATCAGCGTATTCCTCATTCTGATTGGCCGGAAGAAACCAGAATAAAAAAATTTTAAGACCTTGTTTAACAAGGTCTTTTTTATTGATATAACTATTTACATACAGAAATGTTTGTAATATACTTATCCAAAACCTAGCAAATCACTCAAATTTTCAAAGACAATCAACCCCTGCAATTTAAGCAGCAAAAACTATTGAATCCATCGTTTAATTTACAGAAAAAATCCAACCCATAACAAAACAAACCACAGGCAGTGTTATACTGCTTGTCACACAATAAACAAAAAGCCGTTTTCAGACGGCCTAATCAAGGAGAGCATCCTTTTATGAATAAAGCTTTTGCATTACCCGTTATCCACAGCGGCAACGGTAGCCTCGAGCAATACATTCATACAGTCAACAGCATTCCCATGCTGACTGCTGAAGAAGAAACGCAACTGGCCGAACGTCAACAAAAAGGCGACCTCAACGCCGCCAAACAGCTTATTCTGTCCCATCTTCGCGTCGTCGTATCCATTGCACGCGGTTACGACGGCTACGGCCTCAACCAAGCCGACCTGATTCAAGAAGGCAATATCGGCCTGATGAAAGCCGTCAAACGCTACGAACCGAGCCGCGGCGCGCGCCTGTTTTCGTTTGCCGTGCATTGGATTAAAGCCGAAATCCACGAATTCATTTTGCGCAACTGGCGTTTGGTCCGCGTTGCCACCACCAAACCGCAACGCAAACTGTTCTTCAATCTGCGCAGCATGCGTAAAAACCTGAATGCCTTGTCTCCAAAAGAAGCGCAAGAAATCGCCGACGATTTGGGCGTCAAATTGTCCGAAGTCTTGGAAATGGAGCAACGCATGACCGGTCACGATATCGGCATCATGGCAGAAAACAACGATGACGAGGACAACTTTGCCCCTATCGACTGGTTGGCCGACCACGATGCAGAGCCTAGCCGTCAGTTGTCCAAACAAGCCCACTACGCCCTGCAAACCGAAGGTCTGCAAAATGCCTTGGCGCAACTGGACGACCGCAGCCGCCGCATCGTTGAAAGCCGCTGGTTGCAAGACGATGGCGGTTTGACCCTGCACGAATTGGCTGCCGAATACGGCGTATCTGCCGAACGCATCCGCCAAATCGAAGCCAAAGCCATGCAAAAATTGCGCGGTTTCTTGGCAGAAGAAGCTGAAGCCGTTTAAGCCTTTCTTGATAAAAGGCCGTCTGAATCTTTTCAGACGGCCTTTTCGATGACAAACCTCATTGTATCTTCTCCCCCAACACATTCATTTTAAAGCCCACTTAAGCTATAATACCCACCACACACACTACCCAGTCATACCATAACCATGCAACTTACCGTCGTCGGACTCAATCACCAAACCGCGCCCTTGAGCATACGCGAAAAACTGGCATTTGCAGCTGCAAATCTGCCGGATGCCGTGTCCAACCTCGCGCGCAGCGAGGCGGCGGAAGAAGCAGTCATTCTTTCTACCTGCAACCGCACCGAGCTTTACTGCGTCGGTGAAACCGAAAAAATCATCGACTGGTTGGCGCAATATCACGACCTGCCTGCCGAAGAAATCCGCCCTTACCTCTATACCTTGGATAATAATGAAACCGTCCGCCACGCCTTCCGTGTCGCCTGCGGTTTGGACTCCATGGTCTTGGGCGAACCGCAAATTCTCGGTCAAATCAAAGATGCCGTCCGCGTTGCGCAAGAACAGGAAAGCATCAATACCCACTTAAACGCCCTGTTTCAAAAAACCTTTGCCGTTGCCAAAGAAGTGCGTACCGACACTGCTGTCGGCGAAAACTCCGTATCCATGGCCTCTGCATCGGTCAAAATGGCAGAGCAAATCTTCCCTTCCATTTCCGATCTGAACGTCCTCTTTATTGGCGCAGGCGAAATGATTGAGCTGGTGGCCACTTATTTTGCCGCTAAAAATCCCAAGCTCATTACTGTTGCCAACCGCACACACCAGCGCGCGCAGGAATTGTGCGACAAACTCGGTGTCAACGCCGAAGCCTGCCTGCTGAACGAATTACCCGATATTCTTCACGATTACGACGTGGTTGTTTCTTCCACTGCCAGCCAACTGCCCCTCGTCGGCAAAGGCATGGTCGAACGCGCATTGAAAAAACGCCACAACATGCCTGTTTTCCTGCTGGATTTGGCCGTTCCGCGCGATATCGAAGCCGAAGTCGGCGAATTGGAAGACGCATATCTCTATACCGTGGACGACATGATGGATATTGTCCAAAGCGGTAAAGACGCGCGCAAAAAGGCAGCGGCGGCAGCTGAAAGCATGGTGGAAGAAAAGGTCAGCGAATTTATCCGCCAGCAGAAAAACCGCCAAAGCGTTCCGCTTATCCGCGCCTTGCGCGACGAAGGCGAACGCGCACGCCGCCAAGTGCTGGAAAATGCCATGAAACAACTGGCAAAAGGCGTATCGGCCGAGGATGTCCTCGAACGCCTCTCCATTCAGTTGACCAACAAACTGCTCCACTCTCCGACACGCACGCTCAACAAAGCCGGCTCGGACAACAGCGAATTAATCGATGCCGTGGCACAGATCTACCATTTGGATCAACACGACTGACCACAATTTAAAGGCCGTCTGAAAAAAGCGAACCGACCGACAGGTCATATTCAAAAGTTTTCAGACGGCCTTAAAACAATAAAATCCCAATTATCATTTTTTCATTTAAAATGAAATGCTTGAAAAAAAACCGTTAAAGTGTAAAAATCCTACCTTATACATTTAAACAGCATTCAAACAATAAAACTGCCTGCCGATTCAAACGCATGCCGACAATACGATAGGCACCGGCAAAAGGAACTTTCGTGAATATTAAAACAAACACATATCTGGCCCTTGCTGTTCTCTCAGCTTCCCTTCTTTCAGGTTGCGACAAAGTCAGCACCTTTTTCGACAAAGACGAAAACAAAGAACTCGTCCAACGCATAGAAACCAATACCGATGACGGGAAAGTCGGTATGCTGTTGCCCGACTTCGCCCAACTGGTACAAAACGAAGGACAGGCAGTCGTCAATATTCAAGCGACACCGGCAAAACGCACCGCGACACCGGATGACGACCACAGCATGGACCTGAGCCAATTCCCCGACAATGATCCGTTTTACGAGTTCTTCAAGCGCCTTGTTCCCAATATGCCCGACATGCCGCAAGAAGATACCGAAAGCGACGCTTTGAATTTCGGTTCCGGCTTTATTATCAGCAAAGACGGTTATATCCTGACCAATACCCACGTGGTTGCCGGCATGGGCAATATCAAAGTCCTGCTCAACGACAAACGCGAATACACGGCCAAACTGGTCGGCTCAGACACTCAATCCGACGTTGCCCTCTTAAAAATCGAGCCGCAAGAAGACTTGCCGGTTGTCAAAATCGGCAATCCGAAAGATTTGAAACCGGGTGAATGGGTAGCCGCCATCGGCGCACCTTTCGGCTTTGACAACAGCGTAACTTCAGGCATCGTCTCCGCCAAAGGCCGCAGCCTGCCGAATGAAAACTATACGCCGTTCATCCAAACCGACGTTGCCATCAACCCCGGCAACTCAGGCGGTCCACTATTCAACCTCCGCGGCCAAGTAGTCGGCATCAACTCGCAAATTTACAGCCGCAGCGGCGGTTTCATGGGCATTTCGTTTGCCATTCCGATTGATGTCGCCATGAATGTGGCCGACCAATTAAAAGCCAACGGCAAAGTCCAACGCGGTCAATTAGGCGTAGTTATTCAAGAAGTTTCTTACGATTTGGCCAAATCTTTCGGTTTAGACAAAGCAAGCGGCGCACTGATTGCCAAAATCATGCCGAACAGCGCGGCACAACAAGCCGGTTTGCAGGTTGGCGACATCGTACGCAAAGTTAACGGCGAAGAAGTCCGCGCTTCCAGCGACTTGCCTGTTATGGTCGGCTCGATTATGCCGGGTAAAGAAGTGACTTTGAGTATTTGGCGCGGCGGCAAACAAACCGATGTCAAAGTCAAACTTGGCAGCGCAGCCGAGCAAACGGAAACTTCTGCAAAAGAAGCCGAACATCCGCAACACGAAGGCGGCCATGACGGCTTTACCGTTGAAAACGCAGGCCTGACTTTGCAGGTTGAAAACGCCGACGGCAAACAACGCTTGATCGTTCTGCGCGTTAGCGGTGCGGCCGAACGTGCCGGCCTCAAACGCGGCGACGAAATCATTGCCGTCAGCCAAATCAGCGTCAATGACGAATCCACTTTCCGTAGCGCATTGGAAAGCTCAGGCAAAAACGTACCGCTTTTGGTACAACGCGACGGCAATACTTTGTTCCTCGCGCTAAATCTGCAGTAGTCCGATTTTTCAGACGGCATGATGATGTGTTAGATGATAAAATACCCATCTGTCAGAGGCGGTGGGTATTTTGTTATCCGTCTTCCAATTTAGGCCGTCTGAAAATATTTCACCGCTTATATACAATATAATTATGCAACTTATTAATTATTCGAATTCTATTTTATCCATCGTCCCGGCAGCCATTGCGCTCGCCTTGGCCATTGCCACGCGCCGTGTATTGCTGTCCCTCGGTGTCGGCATTATCGTCGGCTCATTCCTGCTGGTAGGCGGTAATCCACTCGATGCCTTGATTCACTTAAAAGACATGGCGGTCAGCCTGACTTGGGCGGACGGCGATTGGTCTTTGGGCAAACCCAAAATCCTGCTCTTTTTGGTGCTTTTGGGGATTTTCACTTCCCTGCTGACGCATTCCGGCAGTAACCAAGCATTTGCCGATTGGGCAAAACAGCACATCAAAGGCCGTCGCGGGGCGAAGCTGCTGACCGCCTGTCTGGTATTCGTTACCTTTATTGACGACTATTTCCACAGCCTTGCCGTCGGTGCGATTGCCCGCCCTGTAACCGACAAATTCAAAGTTTCCCGCGCCAAACTGGCTTATATCCTTGACTCCACTGCCGCGCCGATGTGCGTTTTGATGCCTGTATCCAGCTGGGGGGCGTCGATTATTGCTACTTTGGCAGGCCTTTTGGTGACTTACAACATCACAGACTACACACCAATGGGCGCATTCGTGGCCATGAGCCTGATGAATTACTACGCCGTCTTCGCATTAATTATGGTGTTTGTCGTTGCCTGGTTCTCCTTCGACATCGGCTCTATGGCTCGTTTGGAACGCGCCGCTTTGAACGAAACTCATGATGAAACCATTGAAACAGGCCATCCTAACGGCCGCGTATTCGCGCTGATTGTGCCGGTTTTAGTACTGATCATCGCCACTGTTTCCGCTATGATTTACACTGGCGCACAAGCTTCTGAAACCTTCTCTTTGCTCAGCGCGTTTGAAAATACCGACGTGAACACTTCCCTCGTATTCGGCGGTACTTGCGGTGTATTGGCCGTCATCCTCTGCACCATCGGCACCATCAAAACCAACGATTACCCTAAAGCCATTTGGCAGGGCATCATCTCTATGCGCGGTGCCATTACCATCTTGATTTTGGCATGGATCATCAGCACCGTTGTCAGCGAGATGCACACCGGCGAATACCTCTCCACTTTGGTGGCAGGCAATATCCACGCAGGCTTCCTACCCGTGATTTTGTTTCTGCTCGCAGGCGTGATGGCCTTCGCTACCGGCACAAGTTGGGGCACATTCGGCATCATGTTGCCGATTGCCGCCGCCATGGCCGTCAAAGTCGAACCTTCGCTGATTATCCCTTGCATGTCCGCCGTCATGGCCGGTGCCGTATTTGGCGACCACTGCTCGCCGATTTCCGACACCACCATCCTCTCTTCTACCGGCGCACACTGTAACCACATCGACCACGTTACCTCGCAATTCCCTTACGCACTAACCGTTGCCGCCTCTGCCGCTATCGGCTACCTGATTTTAGGCATGACCGGCTCTGCGCCTTTAGGTTTTGTGGTAACCGGCATCGTAATGGTTGTGTTGATTTTCATCTTAAAAGACAAGAAAAAAGCAACTGCCTAATTCAAAACCAATATTCAGACGGCCTGAGATATTCCGACACGCTCAGGCCGTCTGAATATTGCAATTACCCATATATACATTATTCAGGACAAAACAATGAATACGCCCCATCTTCCACGCGGCCCAGTCATGGCCGACGTCGCTGCCTATCATCTGACCGAAGAAGAAAAACAACGCCTGCTCGACCCTGCCGTCGGTGGCGTTATTTTGTTCCGCCGCAACTTTGAAAACGTCTCCCAACTCAAAGCTTTGGTTCAAGAAATCAAAGCCGTCCGTACACCTGAACTCATCATCGCCGTTGACCACGAAGGCGGACGGGTTCAACGTTTTATTGACGGCTTCACCCGCCTGCCGGCCATGAACGTATTGGGCGAAATTTGGGACAACGAAGGCAAAGAAGCCGCCTGCGCCCAAGCAGAACAAGTCGGCTGGGTTTTGGCAACCGAACTCTCCGCCTGCGGTATCGACCTATCCTTTACGCCTGTATTGGATTTAGACTGGGGGCAATGCGCCGTCATCGGCAACCGCAGTTTCCACCGCGACGCCAACATCGTGACCCAGCTTGCCCTTGCCCTGCAAAAAGGCCTGAACAAAGGCGGCATGAAATCTTGCGGCAAACACTTCCCCGGCCACGGCTTTGTCGAAGGCGACAGCCATCACGTCCTGCCTTGCGACGAACGCAGCCGCGAAGGGCTCGAAGCCGCCGACCTTATCCCATTCCGAGCATTGAGCCAAGCAGGCATGGCCGCAGTCATGCCTGCCCACGTCGTATACCCGCAAATCGACAGTCAACCTGCCGGCTTCTCCGAAAAATGGCTGAAACAAATCCTGCGCCAAGAAATCGGATTTAACGGCGTTATCTTTTCAGACGACCTGACCATGGAAGGTGCATGCGGTGTCGGCGGTATTAAAGAACGCGCCCGACTTTCTTTTGAAGCGGGCTGCGACATTGTACTAGTGTGCAACCGCCCTGACTTGGTAGATGAATTGCGAGACGGTTTTCACGCACCGGCAAACGCCGACTTGGCAGCACGTTGGCAATACATGGCCAACACATTGACCGTACAAGAAACTGCCGACATCATGGCAACCGAAGAATTTCAAGCCGCCCAACAGGCAACCGCCAAACTGGCAACGCCTAAAGACATCGCAGGCGGTGTCAAAGTCGGCGAAGCATTCTGATTCAAGGCCGTCTGAAACATTGACGGCAAATAAAAAAAGGAAGACTTGAAAAGTCTTCCTTTTTTTATTTAAACCGATTAGCGGTGTTGCGGATTGTAACGGCTTTCCAATCGCAGGAATACCCAGCCCAAAAAGCTTGTCAGCACCAAATAAATCAGCGCGATTGTATAAAGCGGTTCTTCATAGACAGAATAGCGGCCGGTAATCGTGCTTTGTACATAAGCCAACTCAGCCACGCCGATGACGGACAATAATGAGCTGTCTTTCAACAAAGTAATAAATTCACTGGCCAATGGCGGCAACATACGGCGCAAAGCTTGCGGCAAAATCACATAACGCATCGCCTGAGTATAGGTCAGACCCAAAGAACGCGCAGCTTCCATTTGGCCCTTATCAATCGACTGGATACCGGCACGGAAAATCTCACAAATATACGCACCCGAGTTCGCAACCAAAGCCAAAGAACCGGCAATCAACGCACCATAAGAACGGCGCAAATCAATGGCTGCTTCGCCGCTAATCAATACACCGTCGGCCGGATGAACAAAAAATGGGAACCAAACATAAGCCCAAATCACAATTTGTACAAACAATGGCGTACCACGAAACAGCGTCACATACCAAAAAGAAATCTTACGCAACACCCAAGCCAAGACACGCATCGGCACACCGGCTTTTTCCGGATTGATCAAACGCGCCAATGCCAGCAGCAAACCCAAAACTGAGCCGCCTGCCGTTGCAACCACCGTCAGTCCCAGCGTCGTCAACACGCCGTATAAAAACATCCAGCGGTATTCATAAATAATGTCAAAACGAAAATCCATAACCCTTCCGTCGGTCAAAATCGGTAACTAATCCGAATATTTTTTAAAATGAAGCTTAATATTTTACAAGAAAATACATTGCTTGAACGGTTTTTTGTTAAATTATTCCGCCCAACCCTGCTTTTTTTACATTTCCAATGAATTGCAGCCCCTTTTCACCTTTGCCCATATAGGACATTTTCCGTATAAAAAACAAAGCGCAAACCTGACACAAAATTGACCGAAATACAAAAACAGCGGATAATCCGCCCATTCTTCAAACATCTTTCAGACGGCCTTCCCTCTTTCCTTGAGGGCCGTCTGAAAACATTTTAAAAAGCATAAAACATGAAAGCACCCGAACTCTTATTGCCGGCAGGCGGCCTCGAACGCATGCGCGCTGCCTACGATTACGGCGCAGATGCCGTTTACGCCGGCAGCCCGCGTTACTCCCTGCGCGCCCGCAACAACGAATTTGCCAAACTCGACGTCCTCGAGCAAGGCATTAAAGAAGCGCACGAGCGCAACAAAAAATTCTTCCTGACCGTCAATACGCTGCCGCACAATTCCAAACTCAAAACCTTTGTTTCCGATATGGAACCCTTGATTGCCATGAAACCCGACGCGCTGATTATGGCGGATCCGGGCTTAATCATGACTGTGCGCGAAAAATGGCCGGAAATGCCGATCCACCTATCCGTTCAGGCAAACACCACCAACTACTGGGGCGTAAAATTCTGGCAGAACATCGGTGTCGAACGCATCATCCTGTCGCGCGAATTAAGCATGGAAGAAATCGCCGAAATCCGCCAAGAATGCCCCGACATCGAACTCGAAGTCTTCATCCACGGCGCATTGTGCATCGCCTACTCAGGCCGTTGCCTATTGTCGGGCTATTTCAACCACCGCGATCCCAACCAAGGCACCTGCACCAACTCCTGCCGTTGGGACTACAAAGTCCACAACGCCACTGAAAGCGATGCGGGCGACGCCCAGCTTCTGCAAGGTTTCAACTTTGAAAAAGCCCAAGAAGAAGCCAACCAAAACTTTGAAGGCATCAATGGTCAAAAACGCCACCCATACGCTGACAAAGTTTTCCTGATTGAAGAGTCCAACCGCCCGGGCGAAATGATGCCGATTATGGAAGACGAACACGGCACCTACATCATGAACTCCAAAGACCTTCGCGGCATTGAAGTGGTTGAAAAACTGGCCAAAATCGGCGTGGACAGCCTCAAAGTCGAAGGCCGCACCAAGTCGCTTTATTATGTTGCACGCGTAGCTCAGTCCTACCGCAAAGCGATTGACGATGCCGTTGCAGGCCGTCCGTTTGATTACAGCCTGTTGAGCGAACTCGAAGGCCTTGCTAACCGCGGCTACACGAGCGGCTTCCTTGAGCGCCACCAAACTCAGGATTACCAAAACTACCTGACCGGCCACTCCATCGCCAAACAAAGCCAATATGTCGGCCACGTTACCGAAATTGATGAAAACGGCTGGGCGACCATCGAAGTCAAAAACCGCTTTGCCATCGGCGATTCACTCGAAATCATCCACCCGAGCGGCAACCAAACCATCAAATTAGAACAAATGACCCGCAAAGGCCAGCCTGTCGATGTTGCCCCAGGCAACGGCATTCAGGTCAAAATCCCGAATATGCAAGGCAAAGAAAAAGCTTTGGTTGCGCGGATTATGAATCCTTAAGCATCAACAAAACAAAGGCCGTCTGAAACTTTCAGACGGCCTTTTAAATGATCTATGCTATTTTAAGCCTGTTCTTGCAATACGGCGGCAATCAATTCTTCCGCACCATCATCTGCCAGTTTTTTGGCAACAGCGCGACCCAAAGCATCGGCGTATTCGGCAGGGGCTTGCGCGTCTGCCTGCAAAATGACTGAACCGTCAGGATGACCGACCAAGCCGCGCAAGGTCAGTAAGCCGTTTTCTTCAGTGCAATATGCGGCCAGCGGCACTTGGCAGCTTCCACCCAAAGCGCGCGCCAACGCACGTTCGGCCGTAACGCAGGCGTGTGTGGTATCGTGGTTTAACGGCTTTAAGACTTCGTACAAATCTTCGCGATGCGCTGCAATTTCAATACCCAATGCGCCTTGTCCGGCGGCAGGCAGGCTGTCGGATTCCGACAAAATCATGCGGATGCGTTCGTCCAATTCCAGACGCTGCAAACCGGCGGCGGCCAAGATAATCGCATCGTATTCGCCGTTATCGAGTTTGGACAAACGGGTTTGCACATTGCCGCGCAAAGGTTTGATAACCAAATGCGGATAGCGCGCACGCAACTGGGCTTCGCGGCGCAGGCTGGATGTACCAACGACGGCGCCTTTGGGCATTTCTTCCAAACGCGCGTATTGGTTGGACACAAACGCGTCAAACGGATTGGCGCGTTCGCCGATGGCTGCAAGCGCAAAACCTTCAGGCAAATCCATCGGTACGTCTTTAATAGAATGCACGGCCAAGTCGGCCCGACCGTCATACAAAGCCTGTTCCAACTCTTTGACAAACAAGCCTTTACCGCCGACTTTTGACAAAGTTCTGTCCAAAATCTGGTCGCCGCGCGTGGTCATGCCCAAAATCTCGACTTCGCAATCGGGATACAGGGCTTTCAGACGGCCTTGGATGTGTTTTGCCTGCCACATGGCAAGCAGGCTTTCGCGACTGGCGATAACGAGTTTTTTCGGGTTCATAATGGTTGCCTGAAAGATGGAAAACGGCATGAAGTCTATCATATTTTGGGCGGTTTTTCAGACGGCATGGGGGTGAATATGTTATATTTACACCTAAAAACCAAATTTTCTGGACAACATGAAACGCGCCAAAAAATATCCTTTTTTATCCTTACAGCGGCAACGTTTTCATCTGAACTTTGAAAACGCCTCTTCCGCCGCCGATCTTCCGAGCGAACGCGATTTTTACCGCTGGGCATGGTCTGCCCTGAAAAACGAATACCGCCGCGCTGACATCAGCCTGATTCTTCTGGACGAAGAAGAAGCCCGCGCCTACAACCGCGACTACCGCGGCAAAGATTACGCCACCAATGTATTGAGTTTCGCGCTCAACGAAGGCGAAATCCTACCCGACCAGTTTTCAGACGGCCTGTATGGCGATTTGGTGATTTGTCCGCAAGTGGTTTTGAAAGAAGCCAGCGAACAAGGCAAAACACCCGAGCAGCATTTTGCCCACCTAACCATACACGGCACTTTACACCTGATGGGCTACGACCACATCGAAGACGATGAAGCCGAAATAATGGAAGCCGAAGAAATCCGCCTGATGCTGGCGGCAGGCTTTCCCAACCCCTACCAAGAGGACGAATATTAAAATGGACGGTACGCAGTCGAAACCCAAGTTTTTCGAACGCCTAATCTCCCGACTTGCCGGCGAGCCCGACTCCGCCGAAGACGTATTGACCCTGTTGCGCCAAGCGCACGAGCAGGAAGTTTTTGACGCCGACACACTGACCCGGCTGGAAAAAGTATTGGACTTTGCCGAGCTGGAAGTGCGTGATGCCATGATTACGCGCAGCCGCATGAACGTATTGAAAGAAAACGACAGCATCGAGCGCATCACGGCCTACATCATCGAAACCGCCCATTCGCGTTTCCCCGTCATCGGCGAAGACAAAGACGAAGTTTTGGGCATTTTGCACGCCAAAGACCTGCTCAAATATATGTTTAACCCCGAGCAGTTCCACCTGAAATCCGTCTTACGCCCTGCCGTTTTCGTCCCCGAAGGCAAATCACTGGCCTCCCTTTTAAAAGAATTCCGCGAACAACGCAACCACATGGCGATTGTCATTGACGAATACGGCGGCACATCCGGCCTGGTCACCTTTGAAGACATCATCGAGCAAATCGTCGGCGACATCGAAGACGAGTTTGACGAAGACGACAGCGCCGACAATATCCACGCCGTTTCTTCCGAACGCTGGCGTATCCACGCCGCAACCGAAATCGAAGACATCAACGCCTTTTTCGGCACAGAATACAGCAGCGAAGAAGCCGACACCATCGGCGGCCTGGTCATTCAAGAATTGGGGCACCTGCCCGTACGCGGCGAAAAAGTCATCATCGGCAACCTGCAATTTACCGTCGCACGCGCCGACAACCGCCGTCTGCACACCCTGATGGCCACACGAATTAAAGAAAACACGGATAAACCATGATTATTCTGGATCACGTCTCCAAACACTATCAAACACGCGACAACAAAGACTTTGTCGCCGTCGAGCCGACCAGCCTCGAAATCAAACAGGGAGAAATCTTTGGCCTGATGGGCTATTCCGGCGCAGGTAAATCCACCCTGCTGCGCCTGATTAATTTATTGGAACGTCCGGATACAGGCACCGTCAGCGTGTGCGGCCAGGAACTGACTGCGCTCAACGCCACGCAACTGCGCCACGCCCGACAAAACATCGGCATGGTGTTCCAACAGTTCAACCTATTGAGCAACCGTACCGTTGCCGAAAACGTCGCCTTTCCTTTAGAAATTGCCAAATGGCCGTCTAAAAAAATCCAAGCGCGTGTTGAAGAATGTTTGGAAATCGTTGATTTGCAAGACCGTGCCAACCATTACCCGTCCCAACTTTCCGGCGGTCAAAAACAACGTGTCGGCATTGCCCGAGCGCTGGCGCCGCAACCTCAAGTCATCCTTGCCGACGAACCCACTTCCGCCCTCGACCCTGCCACTACGCGCAGCGTTTTGAAGTGTTTGGAGGACATCAACCGACGTTTCAACGTAACCATCGTCATCGTTACCCACGAAATGAGCGTTATCCGCCGCCTGTGCGACCGTGCCGCCCTCTTGGACAAAGGCCGTCTGCTGGAAATCGTTGAAGTACACGGCAACCAAATCCATGCCCAATCCGAAATCGGGCAAGAGCTGATTCGAGAGGACTAATATGGCAGATTTAACATTTGAAAGTGCTGTTGCGACCATCGTCAGCATGAAGGGCGAAATTATCCAAGCCTTGGGCGAAACCTTTATTATGGTCGGCCTATCAACTACTTTCGCCGTTATTTTCGGTACGATTTTGGGCGTATTGCTGTTTGTTACATCTAGCCATCAGTTGCACTACAACAAACAGCTGAATTTGTTTTTGGACAACCTGGTCAACCTGATGCGCGCGTTTCCTTTTGTCATCCTGATGATTGCCATGATTCCTGTTACACGCGCCATCATCGGCACGACCATCGGCCCGGTTGCCGCCTCATTGGTATTGAGCGTATCCGGCTTGTTCTACTTCGCCCGTCTGGTCGAGCAAAACCTGCGCGAAGTACCCAGAGGCGTGATTGAAGCGGCCTCCGCAATGGGTGCTTCCCCCATGAGTATCATCTGCAAAGTGCTTTTGAATGAAGCGCGCGCAGGTATGGTTTCCAGCATTACCGTACTGGCTATCGGCCTTCTGTCGTACAGCGCGGCGGCAGGTATGATTGGCGGCGGCGGCTTGGGCGACCTTGCCATCCGTTACGGCTACTACCGCTATCAAATGGAGGTCATCATATTCATCGTCGCCATCCTGGTTTTACTCGTTATCCTGATTCAAGGCATCGGTAACAGATTGGCACGCAAACTGGACAAACGTTAAACAAACCAGGCCGTCTGAAATGGACTTACTATTTTTCAGACGGCCTGTTCTCTATTTAGGACATATATTCCCATTAAGTTTACAAAAAAGCATCCTCATATTTCCAAAATAGATTTACAATCCCTCTTTTTTTGACAGCGGCAGCTTGAGGCCGTCTGAAACCGTTTTATCATCCATCAGGAGCAAAATTATGCGAATCAACCCATTCTTCAAAACCCTTTCTGCCGCTGCGCTCGCCATCGTACTGGCTGCCTGCGGCGGTCAAAAAGACAGCGCGTCGGCTGCCTCTGCCGCTTCTTCCGCCGACAACGGCGCAGAGAAAAAAGAAATCGTCTTCGGTACAACCGTCGGCGACTTCGGCGATATGGTAAAAGACCAAATCCAACCGGCTTTGGAGAAAAAAGGCTATAAAGTCAAACTGATCGAGTTCACCGACTATGTGCGCCCCAACCTTGCTTTGGCAGAAGGCGAATTGGACATCAACATCTTCCAACACAAACCTTATCTGGACGACTTCAAAAAAGAACACAAACTGGACATCACTGAAGCCTTCCAAGTACCGACTGCACCTTTGGGCCTGTACCCTGGCAAACTAAAATCTTTGGACGAAGTGAAAGACGGCGTCAGCGTTTCTGCGCCTAACGACCCATCCAACTTTGCCCGTGCATTGGTTATGTTGAACGAATTGGGCTGGATTAAACTGAAAGCCGACGTTGATCCGCTGACCGCATCTAAAGCAGATATTGCCGAAAACCCTAAAAACATCCAAATCGTAGAACTTGAAGCCGCCCAACTGCCGCGCAGCCGTGCCGACGTTGACTTTGCCATCGTTAACGGCAACTACGCCATGAGCAGCGGCATGAAACTGACCGAAGCCCTGTTCCAAGAGCCAAGCTTCGCCTACGTTAACTGGTCTGCCGTCCGTACTGCCGACAAAGACAGCCAATGGTTGAAAGATGTAACCGAAGCCTACAACTCTGACGAGTTCAAAGCCTACTCACAAAAACGCTTTGCCGGTTACAAATACCCTGCGGCATGGGGTAAAAACGCAGCTGCAGGTGCTCAAGCCGAAGCCGCCTCTACTGCTTCTGCAACCAAATAAATCGCTCTTTAAAAAAAGGCCGTCTGAACGTTCAGACGGCCTTTTTCTATCATCACTCACAAAGTCAAAAAATTATTTCTTATTGATATCAATCACTTAAATAATTTATTATATCAAACCGAATCAACTGTTGTAAAAATATTCAATAAAAATCCATGTTTTTATTCAATATAATCAATCACTAAATGAATTATTCTACTTTTTTATAATATTCACTGGTAATGTTCCGCTTATCCTGATATTATACCGTTCATCTAAAGACATCCGGTTATCTGCATTACAGACCGTTCATCTGAATTGCTTCAAACCACTTTGTCGGATTTTCCCATATATGTTGTGTTTCTCCGTATCGAAGGGGTTTGAGCGGTCGAAATACCGTTTTGCTTAGATATTAAAGCTTCGTGCTTTGAAATGAGTGAATTTTTGTTTTAAGTGTCGTAATCTCTTGCTAATTACTCCCAGCTGCAAGAGTTTCAGGGTTGTCTATTTGGACAACCCTTCTTTTTTATACTCCATTGTTTCAATAACTTAGACTTTCCCTTATTCATATATTCAAACCAACTGGCAAAACCATTCTTTTTCCCACCTCAAATCTTCTTCAATTCATTATTCGGCATCACCAGCCAAACCTGTGCCTTTTTAACTTGAGCCGAAGTACGGATGGCCGCCTCATCCATAATGGAGAATGCGGTAGAAAAGGCATCGGCAACCGCCGCACTCTCTGCCATGACGCTCATGCTTTTATAGCGCGGCTGGCTTCCGCCTGTGCGCGGGTCAAACAGATGGGTAAATTTGCCTGCCTCGTCCATTACCGTGCCATAGCCGCCCGATGTGGCAAACGCTTGATTTTTCATGGTAATGGTGGTCAAAATTTGGTCTTCTTGGTCAGGATTGCGGATGCTGACATTCCACTCGCGCTGGTTGGCATTATCAAAGCCGTAAATCTCCCCCATATCAATCAATGCCTGAGAAACGCCTTGCTGCTTCAACAATTCGGCTACTTTGTCGGTGATATAGCCTTGGGCAATGCCGTTAAGCGACAAGCCCATGCCTTTTTGGGCAAAACGGATTTCTTTGGTATCAAAGTTGACTTTATTGAAGTCCACCAATTTAAGCGTATCTTTGATGCTGCGTTCAGACGGCGGCGTTTCGGTTTTCGGATTCCGTCTGAAATGGTCGGCATACAGATTCCACAAAGGCTGAATGCTGGGATCAAATGCACCTTGCGTCAGCCGATGAATATCCCGGCTGATACTAAGCAGCTGCAAAAAATCGGATGGCGGATTTTTCAGACGGCCTTCTCGGTTTAAGCGGCTGATCAGGCTGTCGTCCCGATACAGGCTGAAGATTTTTTCCAATCGTGAAACTTCTGCCAATACTTTGTTGATCAGTATCTCCGCCTGCCTGCGTCCAACACCGAACAAACGCAATTCCGCACCCGAGCCTAATGCAATCCCTTTCCAGATAACAGGCTGCCCTTCTTGATTCGGGCCGGCTGAATGAGTCGGCCGATTGGTTTTTCGGCTGATGACAAAGGGAATGCCGGCACCGGCGGCAAGTGTGGCGGCGACGGCGATGAAACGGCGGCGCGTTAAAGGAGTGGACATGGCATATTCCTTGGATTTTTTATTTTTACATTGCAAACCTGCATCATTAAATATCAATCGGCAGCCTTCAACACAAAGGCCGTCTGAAATGGTTTCAGACGGCCTTTATTGATTGTTTTATTTGAAAATATATTCGTCGGGCATTTCTGCAAAACCGACAACTCTGCCGCCTTTTTCTTTGGCGAATTTTTCAGCTTGTGCCTTGTCTGCAAAAGGAAGCGCATCTTCCGCACCCATGCCGCCGATAAAGCTGCTTTCGATAACGTAATAGGCTTTTTTCGCATCTATCCATTCGGTGTCGGCATTGGGTTTTTCCCAATCTTTGACTTTACCCATATCGGTAACATAGATGACATGAATGCCTTTCGGCTCTTCAGGCAGCTTGGTGTAGCCGAACATCTGCTTGATGGTGGAAAACCAAACTGGTTTTTCAGGTTTGCCGTTCAAGAAGATTTGCGCTTTAGGGCCGTTGTGTTCAGTCAAATTCATGCTGCAGTAATGACCGACCGCGCTGTCGCTGATTTGTTGGGGCGCAGGCGGAGGGCTGTTGTCCTGCTTGCTGCAGGCTGCCAATGCGATGAGTGTGAAGGTAGTCAATAATATTTTTCTCATATTTGTCGCTTTCCGAAAATCCAGGCGGCTAAAATTAAAGGAATGATAACCCATAATACCTGAGCCGTCAGCAAAACAGGCATACTCAGGCTGATTTGTTCGCTCAAACCCGCCATGCCGGCATACATGGCTGTATTTTCGTAACCCGTCAGGTTCAGCAGGCGATAAATGTCTGCGGGGTTGAACAGAAGAACGGTTTCTACTACAGGCGCGGTAATGACTTGTTCGGTATCGGCAACCAAAACACCTAAAAGCGCCATATCGAAAATAACGACAAAAAACAGCCATACGCCGATGGCAATACCGGCGGCGGTACCGCGTTCTTTAACTTTTGCGCTGATCAAATAACCCATGGACAAAAAGGCTGCGCCAAGAATCACGCTGGCAACAATCAAAAGGGCGAAAGGCTGCCATGCGGCAATATCAAAACTGCCGTTGGCAAGCTGAAGGGTAATACCTGCCAATCCGTAGCCTGCCGTAGTAGCAAGGGCAAGGATGATGAGGTGGCCGATAAATTTACCGGCAAGGATTTGGTTGCGCGAGATGGGGTAACTTAGCAGCAACGCCATTGTACCGCGCTCGATTTCGCCGATCAGTGCATCATAAGAGAGCAACATCGCAATCAGCGGAATCAGGAAAATAGACAGGCTGGACAGACTGACTACGGTTACCGTCAAGGGATCAACCTTGACCGAACCGGTAGGCGAGCTGCCGAGAAAGCCTAATGATAGTGCCAATGCGGCAAGCAAAAGTGCGGCGGCAAGAACCCAACGGTTGCGCAGGCTGTCGCGGACTTCTTTGCCGGTAATAATCCAAACGGGGTTCATACGTCTTCCCTCTTCAAGAATTGCGCGTACATATCGTCAAGTGTAGGCGTGTGGATATCGATGTAGGCAAGACTGCCCAAATCACCCAATTCGCTCAAAAGAGCCATGCGCTCTTCTGCTTTACATTGCGCTTGGTATGACAGGCCGTCTGAAAGCGGATGCCAACGCTCGCTCAACAAGCGCGCTTCTTTCAAACGGACGTTGACGGTCAACGGCAGACCGCTTTGAACATGCAACTCATCCATGCTGCCGTCGGCAACTTTCACGCCGTTTTTCATGACGATGATGCGGTCGGCGTGGCCGTCAAGCTCGGCCAGTGCGTGGGTGCTGAGCAATACGGTTGCGCCGCGTCCATTGAGTTCGCGCACAACTTCGTAAAACATTTGACGCGAAGCCGGATCAAGGCCGGTAGTCGGCTCGTCAAACAGTAAGACTTTAGGTTCGCCCAACAAGGCTTGTGCCAAAGCGAGGCGTTGGCGCATCCCTTTGGAGTAAGTGCCGACACGGCGGCGTGCGGCCTGGGAAATGCCGACACGCTCGAGCAATTCGCGGTTTTTACTCAGGGGCTGTTTTTTAAGTTTGGCATAGAAATCCATGGTTTCGATACCGGTCAATGAAGGGTGCAATGCAACCGTTTCAGGCAGGTAACCGATTTGGCTGCGACGCTGCGCCCCTGCTTTACTGCCGGTCGGCTCTCCCAAAAGCATCACTTCGCCTTCGGTCGGCGTAATCAGGCCGAGTATCAGCTTCATAATGGTAGATTTGCCCGCACCGTTGTGTCCTGCCATGCCGACGCTCTCGCCAGCCTTGAGAACCAGATCGACTTGGTTGACGGCCTTTTGGCTGCCAAACTGCTTGGTCACGTTTCTCAATTCAACGTGGTTGGTACTGCTCATGGATATTCCTCTAGTGAATGTTTCAGACGGCCTTTGTATTGGGCCGTCTGAAAGGTTACATATTGGCATTTCCGCCTGTCAGCGCACCGTTTTCGGCATTACCCCATTCGGATTGGTGCGTTTTTGCTTCATGCAGCAATTCGTCCTTCATGGCTTCGTATTTGGTTGTCGTTTTATTGCGGACGGGGTTCATCAAAGGCTTGCTGTCAATTACGCCGCCGGGCAGGATGGCGGGAAATTGCGATTGCGCCCATTTGACAATGCTGATGGCAGGGCTGTTCATCAATAACCGGGCAACGGGTGCGCGCCAGATGATTTGGTCGATAATCCCGTTGGGACGGTAGGCACTGTCGCCGAAGCCGTCGCCGTCAAGGTCAAAGGCGCTGTTATCGCTCCAATAGTTGCCGCGACCGCCCTCACCCCAATCGAGGAAGCGGGTGCTGACATATTTAACCTGGCTTTCGTTATTAATAAATGAATTTTCGTACAGGGTTGTGCCTTCGATGGCTGCGGTGAAGTGGATACCGATTTGGCAGTTCTCGAAATGATTGGCAAAAATTTTATCGTAGTTGGCATTGTAGGCAAACACGCATTTGCCTGCCTTGTTGATCACATTATCGTGAATTTCGGAATAATTGACGTAGTTGAGCATAATGCCTTGGTCGCGGCTGCCAACGGCAATGTTGCCATACACTTTCAGGCGTTCGGAAAACATCAGCACATAACCCATATTGTTGCCGACGGAGATATTGTTGCTGACTTCGCTGTCATTAGTGTACATATAATGGACGGCAAAGCGTAAGTCGCTAAAACGGTTGCCTTTGTAGGTATTATGGGTACTGGTATTTGAAAAAATACCGTCACGGCCTTTAGAAATATCGTTATCGACCACTTGCGCACCGGGCGCATTCCAGACGGTTACGCCGTTGCCGCGTTCGTTGACGCGCAGGGTTGCATCGCCGATGATTTTATTTTCCCGCACCATGGATTCTGCCGCACCGTGAATATACACGCCGACTGAGTTGTCGATGATGTTGTTATGCTCCACCAGCGCGCGCGTTGCCGTCTCTTCTAAATAGATACCGGCATCCATTGCCGGCAAACTCATGCCGGAATGGGAAACGGTCAGATTGCGCAAAGTTACATCAGGCGCATGAACGGCAACCGTCCTCCCGCTCCGGTCGCCGACAATCTTGGCGGAACGATCGGCAGGGCCTTCGATGGTAATGGGTTTGTCGATATAGAGTTTGGTTTTGTATGTACCGGAGGCAAGCTTGAGCGTATCGCCGGCTTGGGCGCGCGCCAAAGCATCATTTAGATTGTCTTGTGCGGATACGTTGATGACTGCGGCAAAGGCCGTCTGAACCATGCTGCCAAGCAGCAATACGAGTGCGGCACGTTGCCATTTGGAACGATGGATTTGTGTGTGCGTCATAATCATATCTCTGTTTCAGACGGCCTGCTTGCCGCATGATAAACCGATGCGGAAACAGGTATTTTGGTGTTATAGCAAAGCTGTCTGATGATGGCTTTCATTTTGTGGCCATATCGGCCGACAAACAACTTTGCTATAAAGGCCGTCTGAAAGAATGTTTTTTCAGACGGCCTGAAGAATTAAATCATCAAACCGAAATTATTTTGGTTTAACAATCATTTGGCCAGACATTTCCATGTGCAATGCGTGGCAGAACCATTGGCAGTAGTACCAGTGTACGCCTGGACGGACAGCTTTGAAGGTTACAGAAGATGTAGCTTGCGGGCCAATCTCCATAGCAATGCCATAACCTTCCAAAGTAAAGCCGTGAGTCAAGTCTTCAATGGTCTCAACGTTGGTTACATATACGGTAACTTCGTCGCCTTGGTTCACTTCAAATTGAGGAACGCTGTAAGCAGGCGCAACGGCAGTCATGTACACGCGTACTTTGTTGCCTTCGCGTACGACTTTGGCAGCTTTTTCCAGCTCAACACCGTCTTTTTGAGCTTGTTCCAAAGCTTCTTGCCAGAACCATGGGTCTTTGCGGTCCCAAGTTTTGCTTGGGTTCACTTTAGACGCAGCAACCAAGCACAAGTCGTGTGGTTCGGCAAAAGTCGGATTGTCATGCACCAGACGCATTTCGTCGCCGGAGATGTCGATCAATTGGTCACACTCAGGTTTCAAAGGACCAGCATTCAAGAAGCGGTCTTTAGAGAACTTGTTCAAAGATACCAACCATTTACCGTCGGCTTCTTTGGTTTCGCCCATGGTAGTGTGGTTGTGGCCCGGTTGATAGTGAACGTCGAGTTTTTGTTTGATCGGATCGATTTTCTCGCCTTTATAGGCTTTAATCGCATCGTCGATGTTCCATTTCACCATTTGGCTGTCGATAAACAATGTAGTATAGGCATTGCCGCGACCGTCAAATGCAGTGTGTAATGGGCCAAGACCCAATTGAGGCTCGGCTACGACAACATCGCGCTCTTTGATTTTACCTGCAAACAAGTCATCCAGTTTGCTGACATCCAATACGGTAACGGTTGGAGACAGTTTACCGTTGAGCATGATGTATTTGCCGTCAGGGCTTGCATTACAGCCGTGAGGAGAGTTAGGAACCGGGATGTAACGAGTGTATGGAGAGTTGGCTTCCGCACGACCGTCCAACATTTTCACGCCGTTAACTTCTTTGAAGTCGCCTTTTTTGATGCCTTCTTCGATGGCGGCCAGGTTAAATACCACACACCAGTCTTGTTCGTTGGAAGATGCACCTTGTACAGTCAGAGCGCGCTCAGAGTTATAGCAGGTAGAGAAAGAGTATTTACCTTGGTAGTCGGCATCGCCATTATCCAAGTTACCGTCTACCAATACTTGCCATGCGATGTCCATGGTTTCGCCGTCAACTGCAGTATAAACGGCATTCCAAGTTTTAGGATCATCCCATTTGCCTACGCCGTCAACAGGAACGATATGCTCGCCGTTGGCAAAGACGTAGCCGGTTTTCGGATAGCGTTGAGGACGCAGACCGTGAACACCTGAAACGTTTGGAATTTCAACGATTTTATCGGTTTTCATCACATCCAAGCGGATACGGCAAACGCGGTTGTTTGCTTTATCGTTGGCATATGCATAGCGGCCGTCGTAAGTTTGATCGGTAAAAGACAAGTGCGGGTGGTGCAAGTCGCCGTTAGGGTAGCAGCGCAGACCGCTGTCTTGCAGGAATTTACGGGTTTCCGGCGTAATTTTTTCATTCAAAATACGCAGGCTCTCGTTGGTACGACCCCAACCGGTAGCGCTGTCCATATTGAATACAGGGATACGCATCAACTCACGCATAGAAGGTACGCCGATCAAGCGCATTTCGCCTGATTGACCGCCTGACAAGAAACCGTAGTATTGGTCAAGCTCGCCTGGACCGACTTCGGAAGTTTGTTTGCCCGGCTCGGCAGAATGAGCAGCGGCTTTCTCGGCAGGTGCAGCACCGGAAGTAGCAGCTTTATCACCCTCGCCGTTAGAGCAACCGGCCAAGCCCAACAAACCGGCACCGGCAATACCTGCACCGGAAGCAGCGGCAGTACCTAAGAATGAACGACGGCTTAAGCCGTTTTGTTCTAATTTTTCGTCTGACATACGACACTCCTTGGATAAAATCCGGCGGCCGATTTTTCAGACGGCCTGCCGATGAAAAACTTTCTAAGTCGGGCTGCCGATACAGCCCTCTTTTTTTATTGATAAATTACTACTTGTCGACACTGATTGCCGATTCTTTTTTAACAAACTGGACGACTTGTTCTTGGGCATTTTGCGTTGCTGCCGCATCATGCTGATCAGCTTTTGCCGCCGCTTGTTTTTGTTTTTTCTTATTCGTTGCCACTACTTGAGGACAACGCGTATCGTGATGATACATTACCTGACAATGCAGACATTGGATACATTCGTTCGGATGAATGTCGCCTTCAGGTGCGATTGCCTGTACGGGACATTCGTGTGTACAAATCTGGCATGGGTTACCGCACATTTTATAACGGCGCAGCCAATCAAACACACGGAAGCGGCCCGGCAATGCAATACCTGCACCCAAAGGACACAGATAACGGCAGAAGAAACGTTCGATGAACAAGCCTGCAATCAGCAAAGCGGCGGCGAACATAACGAACCACCATTCACGCATGAATTTCAAAATAATTGCAGTTTTGAAAGGCTCAATTTCAGCAAATTTTTCAGCCGTACCCAAATCGTACAGGGAAATTGCCAACAAGGCGAAGAAAATTACATATTTAATCGCACTCAGACGGGTATGCAACAAGTGTGGCACTGTAATTTGTTTCATACCCAATTTTTTAGCGATACGGTTGGTTAACTCTTGCAATGCACCGAAAGGGCACAGCCATCCACAGAATGTACCGCGGTTCCACAACAGCATGGTCGCCGCTGTAAAGAGCCACAGAATGAATACCAGCGGATCCATCAGGAAAAATTCCCAGTGGAACTCAGTCAAAACAGCTGAGAACAACGTCAAAGTATTCACTACCGATAATTGTGCCTGAGCATACCAGCCGATATAAAACAGCGTAAAGGTCAGGAAACAGAGACGGAATCGGTCATACCATTTTTCGTAACGGACAATCCAATCTTGGAACAGGAATACCAACAGAAGAATTGTCAAAGCAATACCGACAACCACGATTTGACCTTGTTTGGCTTTCCAAACCTGTTTCCAAAGTTGGTTGGATACGCCTTCCTCAGCCGTTGCATCTTCTGCAATACCTGTACTTTCCTCCGGAGCAGAGGCTGCCACAGCCACCGGCTCAACCGGTGCACTAATTTCAACCGGCGGTGCTTTAGGATCGTCAACGTAGTAGCCTTTTGGCAATTCATAATCCAAATCGGCAGTTACAAATGCCTTATCATTTACGCTCAACACACGTTGAATCATCAATTGCAAACGCCATGGTTCGGCACCATCAAATTCCACACCTTCAGGGATAGTAAACCAAGAAACCTCTTTAAATGCAGGCGCACCTTCCGCTGCCAAAGCAACTACACGCTCATGTTGTGCATCGGTAAAACGGAAGCTGGTATCGCCCTGAATCATTTCGATACGGTCGAAGATACCGCCACGCACATAGCCTGAGCCTTTCCAAGAGTATCGGCCTTCACCGGCAACCATAATTGCCTGTTGACCTGGTTGCAAACGTTTTTGCAGATTATTCCAACCGGCTTCACCTAAAAGGCTTTTACCGATAGAAGGTTGGCTGACCAAAGCAACATACAGATCAATAAATGTATCGTTACCATCACCCTGCTCTGCATGATCTGCCACACCTGCTTTACCGCTTTTCTCAAACAGTTTATTGATTTCGTCGATAGAAATATGCAGATGACCGACGGCTTTTTGTTCCAAAAGCGCATTCCATGACAGGATATCTTGTTTGTCTTGATTGGCAACACGACGCGGACGGGTTTGAACGGTAGGTTCGGCAGACTGTTCGCCGGAAGCAGCTGCCGTACCGGCTTGAACTGCTTTATCCGTACCCAAATGATATTGATGAATAACCGATTTGACAGAACGCTGAATACTGTCATTAATCACCATCAACGTTACAGTCGCACCGCTGATGATATCAGCAGGAGCCACACCTGGCTGAGGAGGATTTTTAATAAAATTTAAGCCGATATATTTATCAATGAATTTATCGACACGGGATTGCGGAATACCAATCAGCATAATTGGTTCATGGTGTTCAACCAATTTTGCTCCCGCAATAGTGCCATCATTGGCCAATGCGACCATCGTATCAATCGGCTTACTCGAATAACCACGCGTATTGACCACATCAGTCGTGATATAAACCAAGCCAAGCTGCTCTTCGCCTTTATATACACGAGCAACCAAAGGCTTACCTTCAGGTTTGCCGTAACGATCAGCACCAGGAAAAATTTCAGAAGGCTGAATTTTTGCCAAGAAATCAGGCAAGCGCTCTGCGTAAGCAGGTAGGCTTACTATCATCATAGAAAATACAGCAAACAGCACAAGGATTCGTTTCCAAATGCCACTTAAGCACTTCATTTCAAGACAGGACATGGCTATTCCCGATATATCGATACTCTAAACACTGATATTATATGAATCATCCATCGGCAATAATTTGATTAAAATCAAGTTTACAAATCTTAAAACCAAATTCCATATGCTAATAATACTTTAGAACTATATTGAACAATCCCATCTTCGGCAGACATGAAACATAGGAAAATCAACCCAATTCAACAAATCTTCTTATATTATTAATTTATTTATAATAATACTCAAAACAATTCCCAAAATTCTATTCAGCATATATTAAAGTAGAATACAAAGATTCGATTTTAATTTCAATAGGCCGTCTGAAAATAATCTAAAAAACTTTATCCCCCCATTCTTTCAACACAAAATATACTTTCCATACAAACAAAAAGAGCCTGTATAACACAGGCTCTTTTTTCAGACTAATCTTAAATCAGATTAGAATTTGTGACGCAGGCCAACAGTACCAGCAGTTTTCTCGTATTTAGCATCGCCTTTGCCTTCTTTCAACCAGCCGGCAGACAACAGGGCAGAAGTGCGTTTAGAGAAGTCGTAGTCAGCACCAACGATAACTTGGTTGTACGCGCTGTTCTCTTGTTTCACGCCTTCTTCTTTAGCTTTGAAGCCGTGAGCGTAAGAAACACGAGGAGTTACGTTGCCGAAGCGGTAAGCAGCAGTTGCACCAACTTCAGTACGTTCGTTTTTCTTAGCACCAGCTACGTCAGCTTTAAAGCCTTCGTATTGGCCTACAACAGCAACCATCAGGTTGTTGGCATCGTAACCAGCAGTCAGACGGTGAGCTTGGTGATCTTTGTAAGTACCGGCAGCCAAAGTAGTGTTGTGGTTGAATGCATCCAGGTAACCAGAAGTCAAGTCAGCACGTTTAGCATAAGAACCAGCGTAGCGACCGAAGAAACCAGAATTTTCGTAGTTCAAGCCCAAGTCGTAAGATTCACGGCTTTTCACAGCGTGATCGTATTTGTCGCTAGGGTTAGCATTGTCGCGAGGTTGGTATTGTACGCTTGTGCTGAAACCACCAAACACAGGAGAGTCGTAACGTACAGACACTTTACGAGTATCTACACGTTTGATTTTACCCAGTTGCAAAGCATCTGCGTTAGCGGCACTAGACTCCCAAGGGTCGAAACTGTCGCTGCTGTCTTTCAAAGCAGTGTTCAGTTTACCGGCACGAACTTTACCGAAACCACCTTCCAAACCGATGAAGGATTCGCGAGAAGCCCACTCTTTGTCGCCACCAGCGATAGAAGTGTTTTGTTCAACTTGCCAAATAGCATTCAGGTTGCTACCCAAGTGTTCGTGGCCTTTGAAGCCGATGCGAGAACCGTAGTCAGCAATCTCAGTAGCAGTTTTAGAAGTAGTCTTACCTTCTTTTACTTTAGAAATTTCAACGCCGGCTTTAACTTGACCGTACAGAGTCACATCAGCCATAGCTGCAACAGGCAGAGCTGCCAAAGTCAGAGCAATCAGAGATTTTTTCATTGCTGTATTCCTTTTCTATTGTGAAGAAATAACTTAAGCAGACCGGACAATCCGCTTAGGCTTACATTATCGCTGGAATCAGCGATTCCATGACTGTTACTATAATTGCTCCTCTCTAAAAAAACAAACTTTATTCAATCCACCCCTACCACCCTTAAAGCCCAGCAAAGGCAAACACAGCCTAAAAAAAGGAAATTTATTATTTAAAATCAATGATAAATTTCTTTTAAAACCAATTGTGCATTTTTACAACACTTTATTAATTTACACATCAATCACGCTATTTTGTTGCTTTTATACCAACAATCCGTCAATTAGGCCGTCTGAAAAACGTTACCCGAAACATTCATCCACTCAGGCAGAGGCAGTTTTACCACCCCAAACTCATCAGGATAATCAACGCCTGTCAAATACAGGCCGTCAGACATAAAAGTCGGAGGCGCTTTCAATCTGCTTCTTGCATAAAAGATTGACTGAAATTCATCCACACTGATCCTGCCACTTCCTACATATACCAATGCGCCCATGATATTGCGCACCATATGATGCAAGAATGCATTTCCATGCAAATCAAGGCACAAATAACGAGGAGTCCCACTAATACTTGCCCTATACAGCGTTTTTATGGGCGATTTTGCCTGGCACTCAGCCGCACGAAAGCTGGAGAAGTCATGTTCACCCTCCAACAAAGCAGCAGCCTGCCTCATCAGATTTAAATCTAATTTCAAATGTGTCCACCCCACCCTGCCGACCAACAACGGAGAGCGAACCGGAGATGATTCCAGCAAATAACGGTAATGCCGACCATAAGCATCAAATCGGGCATTGAAATGCGGTGCAACTTTTTGCGCAAACAATACAGCCACACCGTCAGGCAAATGCGCATTGACTCCACGCACCCACGCCTGCTCCGGACGGCTTACAGATGTATCAAAGTGTACAACCTGAGCTGTCGCATGCACGCCCGTATCCGTCCTTCCCGCAACAATCGTATTAATCCGCTCTCCTGCTATTGAAGTTAATGCCTGCTCTAAGGCCGTCTGAACAGTTGGCAGGTCCCCGGCCTGTTTTTGCCAGCCATAAAAACGGCTTCCGTCATAAGAGAGGGTTAAAGCCCAACGCTGAACGGAACCTCCTGTTGTATTCGTTTGTTCGGTCATTTTTGATACTTCTTATAAATTGATATTGTTGTCCACGCTCAAATAACAAATATTAAAAGGCGTGATCATCACACGCCTCTCATCATATATTTCAGACGGCCTTTATCTTCGCCCACCATATAGAACTGCCATGCAATACTGTCATATCTAAAAATGGATTCGGCCCAAATCTCATCTTTTAATTTACCATAAAAAAGATGCCGTCTAAAACGGCATCTTCATTTGACTGACACTTATGCGCCAAGTTCTTTCATCAGTTTTTGGGCTTTATATAGAATATCGCCTTCAGCTTCTTCAATCAGCCCTTGCAATGTTTCTCGGGCTGCCTCAGGATCACCAATCTCGATATACATCTTAGCCAAATCATATTTAGCCTCGAGCGGAGCAGTCATACCGACTGATTCTGAAACAAAGCCTCTTTCGTTATTGCTTTTATCGGCGGCCACTGAAACATCTTCAGCCTCCCATTCCAATGCACCTTCTTCAATCACAAACTCGGAAGCAGCTTCTTCTTTCTCTGCTTCTTCTTTGGTTTCTTGAATTTGCACGTCCTGATCTTGCTTGACATCAAATGGCAGCACATGGTCGTCTGAATTTTCAGGCGTTTCCACTGTAAACTCTAGTGGCTCTTCATTTCGCTCAGGCATAACAACAGATACCGGCTGATACGGATTTTCCGTCTCAGGCTCGTACACGCTTTCTGTCGACTCGATATTGTCCCAATCCGCATGACGACGTTGCTCTGTTTCTGCATCATGCGTTACTGCACTGGAAAGAATACCTGCCTGACTATGGTCAATCTTGCCCAAGTCGAGTTTGACATCGTCAACATTGGAAGATTCTTCTACTTCATTGATAACGACATCATCTTCAAAATCATCTTCAACAAGCAAACCTTCTTGAGTTTTTTCAGACGGCGTTACTTTGCTTGCGGCAACCGCAGCAGCGGCTGAAGCAGCAGCACTTTTCTGTACAGGCTTTTCTTCATCCTTACGGCTTGCAGGCGCGGCTTTCGGCTCGTCTTTACGTTTACCGGCAGCTCTCAACAACAGCCAAGCAGCAATAAGGGCTGCGCCGCCTGCCAACAACCATTTCCACAAATTGCCGTCTGATTCACTCTCTACCGGCTCTGCAGCAGAATCAGTCGTAGCAATAGGTTCCGAAGCCAATACATTCTCTTGGTTATCGGAAGCCATAACATCTTGTACATCGGAAGCAGGAGCTGCTGATGCTGCATTTTCATTGACAGCCGCAGATGCTGCTTGCTCCGTTTGCGCAGCTGAAGCTTGTTTCATTTCTTCCTGTTGCTGAGGATTTGCGCCGGCATCTTTAACCTGAGTTTCAGTCTGAGCATCAGGCTGAGTAACAGGTTTTTCTGTTTTAGCTTCTGTTGTATTGGCGGCTTCATTGCCTTTTTCCGGCGCCGTATCGGCTTTAACAGGTGCAGATGCAGCCAAGCGTTGCAACTCGCTACGGCTCGGGATATTCAGCACTTTACCTGCCAACATACGGTTGGCATTGTTATCAATAAACACATCCGGATTGGCATTAACCAACGCTTGAATAGTTTGATCCAAGGTCATACCTTGCGGACGGATGCTGGACGCAATGGCAATCAGGGTTTCACCCGTACGTACCAAATGCTGTCTGCCTGAACGTACGGCCGTATCGTTTTTAGCGGAGGCTGTCTGAACTTGTTTTTTCTCAGCCTTACGTTGCGCATCTTTACGCACTTGAGCTACCTGATTGCCTGCTGCTTTATTGTTTTTTGTTACAGGCTGTTGGACATTGCGCGTCGGCTCGAAGGATTGAGATTCGACAGCCTGACGGGTGCGGACGGATGCCGCATCTTTAGCGTCGTATCCGGCCGGATCGATGATGGCAGTGTATTCACGCGATTGCGCGCCAACACCTACTTGGAAAACCAAAACAGGATCTTTAATGGCTTTGGAAGAACGAATCGTAACGACTGCCTTATCGCCTGATTTGCGTACCGCCGCGCGCAAATTGCCATTTGAAATAGTGGCCTTACCGCCATTAAGTAGAGCCTGAGCTTCCTCGCCTGTTACGGTAATACTGCCTGTAAAAGGTTCGCCCAGATGAGATTGGACATTCAAGCCGCCCAAACCTGCTGAAGCACCGAGCGATGTCATTAAAGCGATAGAAGCTGTAATTAATTTAATATTGTGATGTTTTTTCAAAACTGATCCCCTGTTCGGAAATTATGGTACTGACCAATGTGCGCGCATTTAACCATATATTTACTAGATATTACGTCATGATATATTTTTAACCCATTCCTGCCAAGCAATAGAGGCCATTCAGCCTGAAATTCCTTGGTAAATCTATTACTTTTGCATGCTTGTGTTTCTTTTTTACAAATTTCTCCGACCCAAAACAAATATTTTATATAAATATATGCGGCATTAAAGTCATGAGGGAAGGTGCAAAAAAACACATCTGCCTGTATGATTAGCATTTACTCAATTAGTTTCATCATTAACATATGAAAGTTTTGAGCGACTTATTCGCCGTATTCTTATTTTTCATTACATACATCATCACCAAAGACATGATTGCCGCAACGGCTGTCGCGGTTGTAGTCGGCATAGCCCAAGCTGCGCTGACCTTTTGGAAACACCGCAAGCTGGACACCATGCAATGGATCAGCCTGATTTTGATTGTCTTTTTTGGCGGTGCAACGATTTTACTGAAAGATAACCGCTTCATCATGTGGAAACCGACCGTTCTGTTTTGGATCGGCGCGATCGTCATGCTGTTTAGTCATCTTGCCGGTAAAAACGGGCTAAAAGCCGTGATGGGTAAAGAAATGCAGCTTCCTGATTTTGTATGGACGCGCCTGACTTATGCATGGATTGGCTTCCTGATTTTTATGGGGGCTGCCAATCTCTTTGTCTTTACGTATTTTCCAGACCAATGGGTCAATTACAAATTGTTCGGCACATTGGGTTTCACAATCATTTTTTCTATCGCACAGGGCATTTATCTGATGCGTTTCCAGCCTAAGGAGGATCAATAATGGAATATTTCATGCTTTTGGCCACTGATGCCGAAGATGTCCACGAAGCACGCATGGCGGCACGCCCCGCGCATTTGGCACGTTTGGAAGAATTGAAAGCGCAAGGCCGTCTGCTGACTGCCGGCCCCAATCCCCTGCCGGATAATCCGGAACGCGTCTCCGGCAGCCTGATTGTGGCTCAATTTGAGTCTTTAGACGCCGCACAAGAATGGGCCGAACAAGACCCTTACGTCGATGCCGGCGTATACGCCGAAGTCTTGATCAAACCCTTTAAAGCCGTGTTCAAATGAGCAATATGCGTCAAATGATTGAAGAACGCCTGCAGGCACTTGAGCCTGAGTTCTTCGATTTTGAAGATGAGAGCCATCTGCACGCCGGCCATGCCGGCAATAAAGGCGGCGGGCATTATGCGATATTGGTGGTCAGCAACGCATTTGAAAATATCGGCCGCCTCCAGCGGCAACGTATGATTAAGCAGCTTTTACAAGACTTGTTTTCAGACGGCCTGATTCATGCGCTCAGCATCAAAGCAACCACGCCGGACGAATACTTCCATTAAGATTACCGCCCAAACTTTGATTTCCAATCATTAATTTAGAAGAGAAATACGATGAAAAAAACCTACTTTGCTTCAGCCTTGATGCTCGCCCTAACTTCCGGCACCCTGTTTGCCCAAACTTTGGTTACCGTCAACGGCCAAGCCATCGACAGCAGTGTTATTGACGACCAAGTGGCTTCCGTACGCGCCAGCAATCCTAACATTCAAGATACGCCTGAATTGCGTCAAATGCTGACTGAACGTCAAGTTATCAGCACTGTGGTTACCCAAGAAGCCAAAAAATTAAAGTTGGATCAAAGCGCTGAATTCAAAGCGGCACTGGAGCAAGCACGTGCCGATGCCGCCAAGCAAGGAGCGGATAAAAAGCCCACATTCAAAACCGAATGGGCGGCTTTTGAAAATGATTTGTTAGGCCAAGCCTTCGCAGCGCATATCGTCCGTCAATATCCTGTTCAAGAAAAAGATGTCAAAGCCGCTTACAACGACTTCAGCAACTTCTATAAAGGTACTCAGGAAGTCCAACTGGGCGAAATCGTGACCGACAGCAGCAGCAACGCCCAAAAAGCCATTGCCGATTTGGATGCGAAAAAGAGCTTTGCTTCGGTATTGAACCAATACTCAATTGACGAAGCGGCCAAAAAAGCCGGCGGCATCCCTAAAGCTTATGTTCCGCTTAAAGATTTACAAGAATCAGCACCTCCGCTTTATGCAGCCGTCAAAGACCTGAAAAAAGGCGCGCACACTAAAACGCCGCTGCAAAACGGTAATCTGTATGCCGTCTTCTACG